>NZ_JASATI010000005.1:0-175403 GCF_038440225.1 Hydrogenophaga sp. OTU3427
TGCCGACACGGCCTTCCGTGCGGACCTGGATCATTTCTGGGGTGGTGGTCATGCGAGCTTCCGGTAAACAGTTCGTGGGAGGGTCGAAGAGAATCGACTATAGCGAGTCCGCGCGCTGCATTGCCGGCCGCCCAATCCGTAAAAAACCCAGGAGACTGCCCATGTCCGATCCATCGTCCGCCACCCAGGTGCTGCTTGAGCTTCGGGGCCCGGTGGCCTTGCTGACGCTCAACCGCCCGCAGGCACTGAACAGCTTCACCCGCGAGATGCACCACGACCTGTGGCGCGCGCTGGACCAGGTCGAGGCCGATCCGCAGGTGAGGGCGCTGGTCATCACCGGCGCCGGGCGGGGCTTTTGCGCGGGCGCTGATCTGGCCGCCTTTGATTTCACGCCCGGCCCCGGCCTGATCGAGCGGGCCGATCCCGGCCCCATCATCGAGCAGGCCTTCAACCCCACGGTGCGCCGCCTGCAGGCGCTGCGCATGCCCACCATCGCTGCGGTCAACGGCGTGGCGGCGGGCGCGGGCGCGTCGCTGGCCATGACCTGCGACATCGCGATCGCCACCGAGAGCGCGAGCTTCATCCAGGCCTTCAGCAAGATTGGCCTGATCCCGGACGCTGGAGGCACCTGGTTCCTGCCGCAGCGGCTGGGGCTGGCGCGGGCGATGGCGCTGGCCATGACCGGCGACAAGCTGCCCGCGCGCCAGGCCAGGGAATGGGGTCTGATCTGGGACGTGGCGGAGGGCGAGCCTCAGGCCTGTGTGGAGGCCGCGCTGGCGCTGGCGCAGCGATTGGCCACCATGCCCACGCGGGCGTTGGTGGCCACGCGCCAGATGTTGCGAGACAGCGCCAGCCGCAGCCTGGACCAGCAACTGGACGCCGAGCGCGACGTGCAGTCGGGCTTGGGCCGCACCCACGACTACTTCGAGGGCGTGGGGGCGTTCCTCGAAAAGCGCGCGCCGCGATTCAAGGGCGAGTGATCAGCCCAGCCAGGCCTTCCAACGCGCGCTGTCGTCCGGGGCGGTGGGCAGCGCGATCTTGAGGCTGCTGGCCGGTGCTGGCCACGTCAGCGGGCAACGCAGCAGGCGCTTGTCGCGTGCCAGCAGCGCGGTGAGCTGGCGCCGCGGGCCCAGGTAGAACACCACGTCGTCGAGCTTGTTCACGCGCCAGGCCTCGGGTGAGCCATCCGGTGCCACGGGGTCGAGCTCGATGCCCAGCCAGTCGTCGCCGGCGGCCAGGCCGGCGGCCGCGGCCACCGAGCCGTGCAGCACGGTCTTGATGGCGATGCCGCCCGTGCCCTCGCTCACGCGCAAGCCAAGGCGCTGGGCGATGGCGGCGGGCTCGTCGGTGGCCAGCAGGCCCATGGCCCGCAGCTTGTCGGGCAGGGGCAGTTCGGCCGTGCCGTGCACCCAGGCCGCGATCTCGGCGCCGAAGTCGCGCCCGCCCAGGCGGCGCAGCACCGCCAGCAGGTCGGCCTCCTTCATGGGGCCGCCGTCGCAGCGCTGCCACAGGGCGCGCATCACTTCGTCGAGGTTGCTGCGGCCTTCGGCGCGCAGGGTGAGGTCGATGCAGGCCGCCACCAGCGCACCCTTGGTGTAGTAGCTCACCGTGGCGTTGGCGGTGTTCTCCTGCACGCGGTAGTACTTGGTCCACGCCTCGAAGCTGGCCTGGGCCACGCTCTGCACCTCGCGCCCCGGCGTCTGCAGCACCTGGTTGGCGGTCTTGCCCAGCAGCTGCAGGTACACCGCCGGGGTGATGAGGCCGGCACGGCGCAGCAGCAGGTCGTCGTAGTAGCTGGTGAAACCTTCGAAGAACCAGAGCAGTTCGGTGTGGTTTTCGCGGTCGTAGTCGTAGCGCCTGAATTCGGCCGGGCGCAGGCGCTTGACGTTCCAGGTGTGGAAATACTCGTGGCTGATCAGGCCCAGCAGCGTGGTGTAGCCGTCGGTGGCCTTCAACGCCGGTTCGGTGTCGCTGGCCTTGGCGTCGGGGCCGGGCAGGCGCGGCAGGTCGGCCCGTTTGGCGATCAGCGCTGTGCTGTGGCGGTGCTCCAGGCCACCGTAGCCGTCGTCGGTGGCGTGCAGCATGAACACGTAGCGGTCGAAGGCCGGCTGGTCCTTGGCGCCGTGCCAGAAAGCCATCTGTGCCTCGACGATGCGGCGCGTGTCGCGCAGCAGGCGTTCGCCGTCGAACCAGGCGCCGACACCGCTGACCACAAAACGGTGGGGCACGCCGCGCACCTTGAAGCTGCCGCTCCAGAAGCGGCCCATCTCCACCGGGCTGTCGGCCAGTTCGTCGTAGTGGTCCGCGTGGTAGCTGCCAAAGCCGCTGCGTTTGGTCCGCAGAGGCCGCAGGCCGGTGGCCACCTGCCAGCCCTTGGTGTGGGCGTTCTCGGCCAGTTCCAGCGTGTGGGGTCGGTCTTCCTGACCCAGCACGCGCAGGCACAGGCTGGTCGGGTTGAAGAAGCCGCGCGAGGCGTCCAGCCAGGCGGTGCGCACCGAGGCGTCGAAGGCGTAGACCTCGGCCGTCACGGTCAGGGGGCCGTTGCCCAGGCGCTCGGCTTGCCAGGTGTTCTTGTCGAGCTGCCGCAGGGTCACTGGCTGGCCGTTCTGGCTGGCCTGCACGCGCAGCAGGTGTTGCGAGAACTCGCGCACCAGGTAGCTGCCCGGTATCCACACCGGCAGGGCCAGCCGCTGGCGGGCGGCGGGCCGGGCGACGGTGAGGGTGACCTCAAAACGGTGGCTGTGCGGGTCCAGCACCCGCACCCGGTGGTGCACGCCGGCTTCTTGGTGTGTGGTGGTCATGGAATGGTTCAGACAGCGCCCGCGGCCAGCAGGCAGCTCAGGGCGGCCACCGCCGACAGGCGAAAACGCAGCGTGAGCCAGCGGCCCACGCCGGCGGCGGGATAGAGGCGGCGGTCCACCGCGTAGCAGCCGATCAGGGCCAGCGCCAGCCACACCAGGCCGGCGTGGGGTGGCATCAGCACGCCCGGCCAGGCCAGCAGCGAGGCGACCACGCCCCAGCCCAGGTGCGGGCGCAAGGGGGGCTGGGCGGCCTGGGCCGGCTGCCGGAACGCCAGGCCCCAGTGGATGCCGCCCAAAAAGGACACGATCAGCGCCGCGTAGCTGGCCATGGCGATGGCGGCCCAGGGCTGCAGCTCGGGCTCGACCAGCCAGACCGTGGCGGCCAGCAGAACGAAGGGAACCAGGCCGGCGTGGCCCAGTCGCTGGATGAGGTTGTCGTCGGCGGACAAGGGCAGGGCGGCGGGGCGGTTCATCAGGGGGTGGCGGTTTTCTTGCCGTTCAGGCCTTGTTCGACGCGCTCCAGCGGCACGGCGCCGGCCACGCGCGTGCCGTCGGCGAAGATGGTGGTGGGGGTGCCGGTGATGCGGTTGGCCTGGCCAAAGGCGACGTTGCGTTGCACGGCGGCGGTGTCGCAGCTGGCCTCGGCCGGCAGCTTGCTGTTGACCATCCAGTCGACGAAGGTCTTGCCCTTGTCCTGCGCGCACCAGATGTGGGTGGACTTGGTCACCGAATCGGGTCCCAGGATGGGGAAAAGGAACACGTGCATGGTCACGTTGTCCAGTTTGTCCAGCTCTTTTTCGAAGCGCTTGCAGAAGCCGCAGTTCGGGTCTTCGAAGATGGCCATCTTGCGCTCGCCATTGCCTCGCACGATGGTGAAGGCGTCCTTCAGCGGCAGGCTGTCGAAGGCCACGGCGGTGAGCTTCTCGATCCGTGCCTCGGTCAGGTTCTGGCGCCCCTTGGTGTCGATCAGCTCGCCCTGGATCAGGTAGTTGCCGGCCCGGTCGGTGTAGAAGATTTCCGACTTGTTGACCCGCACCTCGTAGAGCCCTTCCATGGGGGTCTTGCTGACCTCGTCGATCTTGGGCAGGTTGGGCAGGCGCTCGACGAGGGCCTGGCGGATGGCGTCTTCCGGCGGCTGGCTGGTGGAGCAACCCACGGCCAGCAGGGCAGCGGCGAGGGCGGTGGCCAGGGTTTTCAGCGGTGTGTTCATGGTGTCGGGTCCGGTAGATCGGGGGTGGATGGGGTGTGTTCAGTGGCCCGTGCGCAGGTGGGCGGCGCGCGCGGCGCCGGTGGCCTGGGCGGTGACCCAGCGTTTGAGAGGGCCGCTGTGCTCAAAACGTTCCATGCCCCAGCGCCGCAGCGCCTGCAGGCGGCTGTCGGTGTGGGCAAACAGGCCGTACAGGCCATCGGTCACGGCGCCCATGGCCGCCACGTCGGCCTGGCGGGCCCGTTCATAGCGGCGCAGCAGGCGCAGGTCACCGGGCTCGCGCCAGTATTCGCGTTCGTGCATCACGCGGGCCAGTTCGGCGACATCGGCCAGGCCCACGTTCAGTCCCTGGCCGGCCAGCGGGTGCATGGCGTGGGCGGCATCACCCGCCAAGGCGATACCCGCGCCGTCCTGGCGCATCACCCAGCGCTTGGCATGCGACAGCTCCAGCGGCCAGCCGGCCGGAGCGCCTTCCAGGGCCATCTGGCCCAGGGCCGATCCGCCCGCGGCCCGCACCTTGGCGGCCAGGTTCTCGGGCGACAGCGCCAGCAGCTCCCGGGCGTGCGCGTGCTGCACCGACCACACCAGCGCCACCCGATGGCCATCCGCGCCGTCCATGGGCAGCCAGGCCATGATGTCGCCCTCGCTGAACCACTGGCGGGCCACGCCCTCATGGGGCAGCTCGCAGCGCAGGCGCGCGGCCACCGCGGTGTGGGGGTAGGGGCGGGTGTCGAATTCGAAACCGAAGGCCGCGCGGCTGCTGCTGCGCTTGCCTTCGCAGATCACCGTCAGCGCGGCGGGCGGGGCCTCGTCCAGCACCGTGATGCCGCCCTGGAAGCCCACCGCATCGGCCAGCCGCTGCTCCAGCGCGGGCACGTCCACGATCCAGGCCAGCGGTTCGCCCTGGCTGGCGGCGTCGAAGTGGACGCTGGCCGGGTGCTCGCGTTCGCCGATCAACATCGCGGTCACGGGGGTTGCCGCCGTGCCCTCGGGCCAGGCGCGCAGGCCTTCGAGCAGCGCGCGCGAGGCGGCGTTGAGCGCGTAGGCGCGGATGTCGTGGCGCCCGGGGGCGGGGGGCGTGTTGCGCACCAGGGCCACCCGCAGGCGCTCGCGCGCCAGCGTCAGGGCCAGCGCATGGGCGACCACGCCGCCGCCGCGCACACAGACATCGAACTTTTTGCTCATGGCTGGATTTTAGGGACTGGCCCGATCACCCGCCGGGCAGCGGGCACAATGCCGGGTTGCTCGAGACCTGAAGGATGCAATGAAGCGTTGGTGGAAGCGGGGCGTGGCCATGTTGGCCGCGTTGCTGTTGTTGGGCGCGCTGGCCGTGGGCGGCGCGGCTTGGCGCCTGTCGCGCCTGGACGCGGCGGATGCGTCGGTGCTGGCCGCGCGCTGGGGCGCGGAATTCGAACCCATGTGGCCGGCCCTGTGGCGCCAGCCCGGGGCGGGCCCGGACCGCGCCCAGGTACCGCCCGCCGCCGGGCTGCGCTGGGCGGGCACGCCCGGCTGGCGCCTGCTGCCGCGCCCGCAGCTGCGCTTGAATGATGTGCGCTGGCCGGTGGACACCCGGCTGGCCACCGAAGGCGAGCTGCGCATCCAGCAGCTGACCCTGGCGCTGGAATGGACCTCGCTGTGGGCCGGCGAGCCGCGCCTGCACCACGCGCTGGCCCAGGGCCTGTCGTTCAGTCACGCCAATGCCGACACCGGCCTGGCCAGCGAGTGGCAGGTGCAGCAGGTGGCACTGGGCGCCGCCGACGCCGGAGGCAGCCGCGCCATCGACGCCTCGCTGGACCTGGTGCTGCGCCCGCTGCAGCCCTCGCCAGTGGACGACGTGACCTGGCTCAAGGGCCGCTGGCGGGCGCGGGCCGCGTGGTTCCCCGCGCGTGCCGAGCGGCCCGCGCACTGGCGCCAGGTGCAATTGCAGTTCCAGGGCGAGCTGGCCGGCCAGCGGGTCGAGGACGCCCAGCTTCGGATCGCGCGCTGGCAGCACCAGCCCGCGCAGCAGGTCCTGGCCTGGGACGAGCTGCAGCTGCAGGCCCGGCTGGGCGAACGTGGCACGCTCGGCCGGCTGGACCTGCGCTGGCCGGCACTGCTGCTGGGCCCCGACGGGGCCAGCGGCACACCGGCCACCGGCGAGTGGTCGGCGCTGCAACCGTTCCCGCTCAAGCTGAGCCTGGACAGCGGCTTGCCGCGTGGCCGTTATGGCGCCGTGCACTGGCCGCTGTGGCGCGTGGCGCTGGCGGGTCAGCAAGGCACGCGGGCCGGTGGGCAGGTGCAGGCGGACCTGGCCTGGCTGGGCGTGGCCGAGGGCCTGCGCTGGGATGCCCTGGTGGGCCAGTTCAGCGTGCAACCCGCCGGGCAACCGGAGCGGCAGTGGAGCCTGCGCGGCCAGGCCCAATGGAATGCGCGCGTGGCCGCCTGGCACCTGGAAGGCCAGGCCCACGGCGGCGCGCCCGAACAGGCGGTCTGGGATGGGCCGTTTGCCACCCAGGGCGAGTGGCGCCGCTGGCCGCAGCCCCGGGTGGCGGCACAGCTGCAGTTGACGACCCTGCAACTGGACCGCTGGCAGGCCAGCCGCCCGGCCGACAAGCAGGCCGCCTGGTGGCTGGGCTGGCACCGCTGGCCCGGCAGCCTGGACCTGCGCGTGGGTTACCTCACCGGCCTGGGCTTGCGCCTGGGCAGCGTGGTGGCCCGGTTGGACAACGATGGCACGCGGGTCCGCATGCCGCAGTTCAAGGCCCGGCTGTGGGATGGCACGCTCACCGCGTCCGGCCAGTGGGCGCAGGCCGACGGCCGCTGGACCCTGGCCGCGCAACTGCAGGAGGCCGAGCTGGCGGCGTTGCGCGAGACCCTGGCCGCGCCAGCGCCACGTTCAGGCAAGTCCGAGCCCCTGGCCCAGGGGCGCTGGAGCGGCCAGCTGGCCCTGCAAGGCCAGGCGTGGGACACCGGCGCGTTGCGGGGCGACTGGTCCTGGGACGCGCGGGCGGGCCATTGGAGCGGCATCGACCTGGGCGCCGCCTGGCTGGCGCCGTCGGGCGCGTGGCGCGTGGCCGAGGCGGGCGAGCGCACCGAATGGCGCCGCCTGCGCGCGGCCGGCACCATCGCGGCCGGCCTGGCCCAAGGCGAGATGCAGCTGCAGGCGCCGACCTGGCGCGCCCAGGCCAACGGCGAGCTGGACCTGCGGCAGGCGGCCCTGGAGCTGAACTGGCAGGCCCAGCCGGCGCGGCGCAACCGGCCTGCCACACTGCGCATGTCGGGCCCCTGGCAGGCGCCGCGCACCCTGGTGCCCTGACGCCGCGCATCCCCCACAGACCGCCAACTCATCCCCCGGAGCTGACCCATGCTGTTGTCCCTGTCTCCCGCCTGGCCCGCCGAGGCCGACCAGCCCTTCCACATCGCCGAGCTGTGGGTCTACCCCGTCAAGTCCTGCGCCGGCGTGCGGGTGCCGCGCAGCACCCTGCTGCCCACCGGGCTGGAATGGGACCGCTGCTGGATGGTGGTCGACGAGGCGGGTGAGTTCGTCTCCCAGCGCGAACTGCCGCGCATGGCCCTGATCCAGCCGGCCTTCCAGCTGGGGCAACTGGTGCTGCGCGCCCCCGGCATGCTGGCCTTGCACCTGCAGCTGGACGGCGCCGAGGCCCCCTGCCGCGTGCGGGTGTGGGACGACGAACTCGACGCCTACGACATGGGTGATGTCGCCGCACAGTGGTTCAGCGACTTCCTGGCCTCGGGCAGGCCCACCGCGCCGGGACGCCTGCGCCTGGTGCGTTTCGATCCCGAGGTGCGCCGTCTGTCCAGCCTCAAGTGGACCGGCGGCGTCGAGGCGCCCAACCAGTTTGGCGACGGTTTTCCGTTGCTGCTGACCAGCACCGCCGCGCTGGATGACCTGAATCAGCGCCTGGCGGTGGCGGGCGCCTCGGCGGTGGACATGCGGCGCTTCCGGCCCAACATCGTGCTGGCCGGCGTGGAGGCCCACGACGAGGACCGCTTCAGCGACCTCTACCTGGTGGGGGCCGGCACGGCGCTGGTGCACCTGCAGCCGGTCAAGCCCTGCGCGCGCTGCAGCATCCCCGACGTCCACCCCGACACCGCCGCCACCGGTGGCGCCGTCGGCCAGGCACTGCGCGCCTACCGCGCCGATGCGCGGCTGGACGGTGCCCTCACCTTCGGCATGAACGCCATCGTGCGTGCCGGCGCCGAGAGCGAGCTGCACCAGGGCCAGGCGGGCGCGGCGGCCTGGGCCGGCTGGCGCTGACGCGATGGCGACCGCCCTTCTCCAGGTCGACCACGAACTGATCGCGCGCAAGGTGCGCGCCGACCGCCTGCACCTGCTGTTTCGCCAGTCCATGCTGGCCACCGTGGGCAGCTTCGTGGCGGCCTGCATCCTGGCCCACCTGCATTGGCCAGCGGGCGACCAGGGTTTCATCGGCCTGTGGCTGACGGTGCAGGGCGCCTGTTCCGTGCTGCGCCTGGCCATGTTCCTGGCCTATTTCCGTGCGACACCCGAGCGGCGCGGCTGGCCAGACTGGGAGCGCGTCTACTGGGCCACGCTGGTCCTGTCGGCCTCCGTCTGGGGCTTTGGCGCCCTGATGGTGATGTCGCCGGACAGCCTGCAGTCGCAGGTCACGACCCTGTTTTTTGCCACCGGCATGGCCGGCAGCGCGGTGTCCTCCTATTCGGCCTACCGCTCCATGACCCTGGTCGCCGCGGGCCTGGTGTTGCTGCCCACCTCCCTGTGGGTGCTGATGCAGCCGTTCGCCACGCAGCGCCTGCTGGCCCTGACGGCCCTGCTGTTTTCCTTTGCCGTGGTGCGGACCACCAAGGAGTTGTCCAACGCCTTGCAAAAGGCCCTGCGGCTGACACACGAGATGGATCTGGCGCACCGGGTGGCCTCGGTGGCGGCGCAGACGGACGAACTCACCGGCGTGCACAACCGGCGCGCCTTCTTCGAGCGCGCTGAACAGCTGCTGCGCTATTGCAGGCGCAACCAGCGCCCGCTGTGCGCCCTGGTCATGGACATCGACCATTTCAAGCGCATCAACGACACTCGGGGCCACCAGGCCGGTGACGAGGTGCTGCGAGGCCTGGGCCGGTTGTTGCTGGGCAGCTTCCGCGAGGCCGACGTGTGTGGCCGCCTGGGGGGCGAGGAGTTCGCGGTGCTGCTGGCCGACACCGGCCCGGAGGCCGCCGTGGTGGTGGCCGACAAGCTGCGTCAGGCCATCGAGGCCCTGGCGCTGGACGCAGGCGCCGGAGGGCATGTCACCGTCAGCGTGGGGGTGGCCGAGGCCCATTTCGACGCCGACGACCTGCGCGGCCTGCTGCACCGTGCGGACGCCGCGATGTACGCCGCCAAGGCGGGTGGGCGCAACCGCGTGGAGCGGCTGGCGGCCCCCTCATTACAATCGGGGCACTGATTCAGGCCCGCCAAGGGCGTCTGCCGAGCCTTCGGCGCGTCCGGGCCCTGAAGCGATCGAACCCACGCGGCCGCGCGGCCCGCGCGTTCCGGTGCCACCACGGCGCCTGCATGGGGTTCGATGGAGCCAATGATTTCAAAGGAATTTCCATGAGCCTCAAGTGCGGCATCGTCGGCCTGCCCAACGTCGGCAAGTCCACCCTTTTCAACGCCCTGACCAAGGCGGGCATCGCGGCGGAGAACTACCCCACAGGCTGGACTTTTTGAGAACTCCTTTGGCCTCAAGGTCTTCCGAGGGTTCGGGACTCTGACCTGGCAACAGCAGGACAAATGTTGCTTCACAGGGCCATCATAGGATGGCCTTTATTGTTTGTGGTGTCGGTGTGGACGGCTTTGTGCAGCTACTAAGAACCTGCTTGCGGCCATGAGCCGCCTTCTTATTCTCGGACCCGAACGGCTCTTGAAGGCTGATTCCAGACGTTCCAACTAGAGTCCTGAAGGTTCGCGCTCCCCACCAGCGGTCGTGCAATCAGCCAGTTGCTGGGCGGCACATCACGATGCGAATTTGAGTGCGTTGAACTTAGGTTGATGCTCGCCTCTCAATTGGAGGCAGTGGCGGCCGGTTGAGAAAACGACAGCGCCACAAAATCCACAAAGGCCCGCACCCGGGCGGCCATCTGATGGCGTTGCGGGTAGACAGCGTAGACGTCTGCGTCGGGTGTGAAGCACTGGGGCAGCACCTGCACCAGGCGCCCGCTTTGGAGGTAGCGCTGGATGTCCCATTCGGCCCGCATCAGGATGCCGTGTCCATCCAGAGCCCAGTGGACCGCAATCTCGCCATCGTTGGTCGTGAGGTTGCCCCGGGTCTTGACCGCTTCGGTCACCGCCTGCCTGCCACGGCCGTGCGTGAGCCGCCAAGTGCCGTAAGCCTCTTCACCTTGGCGGATGCCGATGCAGTTGTGCCGCGTCAGCTCGTGCGGCGTGCGCGGTGTGCCGTGCTTCTTCAGATAGGCCGGTGAGGCGCATAGGAGGCGCCGATTTGGCGCGATGTGGCGGGCGATCACTCGCGCATCAGGTGGTGCGCCAAAGCGGATGCAGACATCGAAGGCGTCGTCGGTGAGCGGCGGCGGGTTGACTGACAGCTGCAACTGCACGTCCACGCCGGTGTGCTGACGCACGAAGCGCGAAATCAGCGGCGCGATGTGGGTGCGCCCGAAGCCCAGCGTGGCGTTGACGCGCAGCAGGCCCTGCGGGCTGGACTTGGAAGCACCCAGCAGCTCGCCCAGGTCCTGAATCTCGCCCAAGATGCGGCGCGCGTGGGCTATATACAGCTCGCCTTCGGGAGTGAGGCCCATGCGCCGTGTGGTGCGGTTGACCAGGCCAACACCTAACCGCGCCTCCATCTGCGCCAGGCGCCGACTCACCGCCGGGGTGGTGATGCCCAGCTCGCGCGCAGCGGCGCTCAGGCTGCCCGCGCTGGCCAGCGTGGAGAAAAAGCCGAGATCGGCGGCCTGAATGCCCTGGTCCATAGCAGTCTCTGATTGTTGCGTTGAAGTTAATTATGGATTCAGTTTTTGAGCGATTGATCGGATGGTCTAAAAACTACAGTCCATCTCGTCAGCACACATCACCCACGACTGGAGACAAAACATGACCCATTCACTGCCCCGCCGCACGATGCTTGCGGCATCCTCCATCGCCTTGTTCGCCGCGCTGGCGTCTGGCGGTGTCCTTGCTCAAGCCTTTCCCGCTAAGCCCATTAGCCTGGTAGTTCCCTTCCCACCTGGTGGCACCACCGACGTGCTGGCGCGTGCGCTGGCCGAACGCTTAGCACCGGCGCTGGGGCAGCCCGTAATTGTTGAAAACAAGCCCGGCGCGGGTGCCACCATCGGCGCCGACTACGTGGCCAAGGCCAAGGCAGACGGCCACGTGTTGTTGGTGGGCGCGGTTCACCACACCATCGCCAGCAGTGTCTTCAAAAAGCTGCCGTACGACTTCCAGAAAGACCTCGCACCCATCACCACCATCGCCCTGGTGCCCAACGTGCTGGTCGTCAATGCCAACACGCCTGCCAAGAATGTGAATGAGCTAGTGGCCCTGCTCAAGGCCAAGCCTGACCAAGCCAGCTACGGTTCCAACGGCAATGGCACGGCCCAACACCTGATCGGCACCCAGTTCCAGGGCATGACAGGCACCAAGGTCGCCCACATTCCTTACAAAGGCAGCGGCCCGCTGGCGACCGACCTGCTGGGCGGCCAGATCCTGATGAGTTTCGACACCATCACCCCGGTGCTGCCCCACATCAAGGCCGGCAAGCTGCGCCCGCTGGCGGTGACCACGGCCAGCCGTTCCAGTGCCCTGCCCGAGGTGCCCACCCTCAGCGAAGCCGGCCTGAGCGGTTTCAACATCGGAACCTGGTTCGGTGTGCTGGCCCCCACGGCCACGCCCAAGGAAGTGTTGACCCGCCTGAACACCGAAATGGTCAAGATCATCAAGTCGCCCGAGTTCGTCAAACGGATGGACGACATCGGCGCCCAGCCAGTGGGCAACAAAGCCGAGGAAATGGCCCGCCAGATCAAGGACGAAACCGAGAAGTTTGCCGCGCTCGTGAAGGCCGGCAACGTCACGGTTGAATGAAACCAACCACCTCTACACAGGAGCCCACCGTGGACAAAGCTACCGCCGTCGCCGATCTGACCGATCTGCTGGCGAAATTCACCTCGCACATCGGCAAGCGCCTGCCCACCGATGTAACCCAGAAGCTCGGCGAACTGCGCGAGAAGGAAGTCAACTTCCTTGCCAAGGAGGTCTACGAGTCGATGCGCGCCAATCAGGAGGCGGCTGACAAACTCGACCGCCCCAGTTGTCAGGACACCGGGGTGATCCAGTACTTCCTGCAAGCGGGCGCCAATTTCCCGCTGCTGGGCGAACTGGAGGAAATTCTCCAGGGCGCCACTGCCGGCGCCACCCGCATGGGTCCGCTGCGCCACAACGCGGTCGAGACTTTCGAGGAGAAAAACACCGGCACTAACACCGGCAGCAAGATTCCCTGGCTGGACTGGGAAATCGTGCCGAACGACGACAGCGTGACCATCGACGTCTACATGGCCGGCGGCGGTTGCACGCTGCCGGGCAAAGCCACTGTGCTGATGCCGGGTCAGGGCTACGAAGGTGTCGCCGAGTTCGTGTTCGATGTAATCACATCGCGTGGCGTCAATGCCTGTCCGCCCCTCCTGGTGGGTGTGGGGGTGTCCACTTCGGCCGAAACGGCGGCTCGCCTGTCCAAAAAAGCCATCCTGCGCCCTGTGACGGCGCGCAACGCCAACGAAAAAGCGGCGCTGATGGAAGACCTTCTGACCGAGGGCCTCAACGAACTGGGCCTGGGGCCGCAGGGCCTGACCGGCAACAACAGCGTAATGGGCGTGAACATCGAATCGTCTGCTCGTCACCCTTCCACCATCGGTGTGGCGGTGTCCACCGGCTGCTGGGCGCACCGTCGTGGCCGCATCAAGATCAACGCCGACCTGACCCACGAAGTCATTTCTCACCAGGGTTTTCAAGCATGAAAAAAATCCTCACCACCCCCATCAAGGACGAAGACCTGGAGGCGCTGAATATTGGCGACGTGGTCTACCTCACCGGCACGCTGGTGACCTGCCGAGACGTGGCCCACCGCCGCCTGATCGAACAGGGCCGCGAGCTGCCGGTGCAGCTCAAGGGCGGGGCCATCTTCCACGCCGGTCCCATCGTGCGTCAGAAAGACGACGGTGAATACGAGATGGTGTCCATCGGCCCCACCACCAGCATGCGCATGGAGAAGTTCGAGAAAGCCTTCATTGAGCAAACTGGCGTCAAGCTGATCGTTGGCAAGGGTGGCATGGGTCCAGAGACGCAGCAGGGCTGCTTGGAAAACAAGGCGGTACACGCCATCTTCCCCGGTGGCTGTGCGGTGCTGGCGGCCACACAGGTGGAGAAAATCGAGGCCGCGGAATGGACCGACCTGGGCATGCCCGAAACTCTGTGGGTCAACCGCGTGAAGGAGTTCGGTCCGCTGATCATCTCCATCGACACCAAGGGCAATAACCTGATCGAGGAAAACAAGGCAGTCTTCAACGAGAAGAAGAAGCCCATCCTCGAACGGATCAACCAGCAAGTGCGCTTTATTAAGTGATCTGACGCGGCGCGGTCTTTTCCATGTAGTTTTTCAACCGCAGTGCATGCACTGCGGTTGAGCTAAAGGTAACAGGCGTCGGATCCGATGACTCCAAAGTGCCGGATACCGTGAAATCGCCTGTCGGCTTTGGGTGACAGACATCGCTGCACTGCCGACGGTGGGCCTTATAACCTGAGCGGCTTTTCAGGGTAGTGAGTAGCTGGTTAGATGGCGGCTGCGGCAAATCGCTGGACTTGCGCGTATGACCAGGCGCCACCCATCGGGGTCTTGATGCCCAAGTCGTTCAAGCGCGCAACCATTGCTCGGCGCGTCAGGCCCTTGGCCACGAACCCTGCCAGCACGGGTTGAAGACGCTCCCGGAACGCTTGGGCCTCAAGCTTGCGCTCTTCGTTCTGACGACGAAGGTTAGCCGGTCCAGTGACGCCCAACACCACGCCCCGGGCCTTCGCCGCCGCCAGCGCCACCTTGGTGCGCTCGCTGATCTGATCGCGTTCCCATTCGCTCATGACTGCGTGCATCTGGATCATGACCTTGTTGGCGTGCGGCATGTCGGCCGCGACGAAGTCCACCCCAGTCTCGATCAACCCGGATACGAAGTGGACATTGCGAGCCAGGCGGTCCAGCTTGGCGATCAGCAGGGTGGCGCCGGTCTTGCGGCAGCGCTCAAGCGCCAGGCGCAGTTGTGGGCGTTTATCGAGCGCGTTACTACCCTTGCCTGTCTCGACCTCCACGAGCTCTTCCAGGGCCGTTCTGGAGCCTTCTGAGAGGTATGCCGCCACCGCACTGCGCTGGGCCTCCAGGCCAAGCCCGGATGCACCCTGACGCTGGGTGCTGACACGAAGGTAGACGATGAACCGCTGTGCCATGAGAGACCTCCTGGGTGGATACATGACAGGACGAACGTCCTGTGTGTATCCAAAGCCTAAGTGGTGGCCCGGGCGGCGTGAAGGCTGGTGTTGCATCGCCGAGGATCTTTGCTTGAAGACGCTGGCGACTGTCATCGGCGTGGTAGGCCGGGCGCTGGGCGATCGCGTGGACCTTGCACCCCTTATGCCGATCTGCGCGCAAAGCTGGCCCTTGGTGCCGTTTTTCCTGAATTTTCCGAAAAGTGCTTATGGGGCCAAAGATACAAAAAAGTGCTTATATGTACTTTTGATGTTGACCCTGAGAGAATTCATCTGTTCACGCAGCGCGAGCTGACGGTCTGGAAGGTAGGAGGGCGAAACCAACGGCGAGCCAGGCCCGGAACACAAGCACCGCAAGACGGAACTCAAGGCGGTGGGGGCGGGAGCTAACGGCTTGCAGAACCCTAGAGTGGCAGGAGTACCTTTCCTGATAAGTCTGTGCCGTGGCCAGGTATGAATCGCACCGAAGGTTAGAACGTGTGCGGCCCCCTCGATGTACGGATGTGCATTTTCGAGATTGGCTCTCAGCTCGAAGCTCCCTTTTTCAAGGGTTCTTGGGGGAGCTTTGACCCTCTCTCCCGGATATCCCAGAAAAGACAAAAGAAGTACAAGAAGAACAAGGAAAAATGAGATGAATTGGTTTGAAGAACTGAGCTTGAACCTGGACGTGATTTTCACCAGGATCAAGGCGCGTGAAGATGCAGCAGCCCGGCAGCGGGGTGGGGACGGTCAGCCAGATGGCAGTCAAGGGGTTCACACCGGGCCGGGGATGAAGGCCGCAGCAGTACAGAAATGCGCTGCTGGTGAACTTTGAGGTTGTGCTGATGGGGCGCAAGACATCGATATCCCGTGAGGTGGTCATCGACGTGTTCAAGAGGTTGATGGCTGCCGTGGAGGATCCCGCCTCTTTGGACATGACAGGGCTGTGTGATGGCGTTGACAGTGAGCTCCCGGATGTGGATGTGCTGCTCGACAGCCTGCTGCCCATGCCGGAACTCGCAGACGAACCAAGCCCGGCTACCGTAGCGGTGCCCGAGTACGTGACGGGCACCAAACATGTGTCGATCCGAATTCCGAACCGGGTCGTCAATGCGTTCAAGGCCGAAGCGATCAAGGCGGGCAAGAACTATCAGACCTTGATGAACCGAGTCCTGGCAGATGCCACAGAGAAGTTCGCCCTATAAGCGAATGGGCGTGGTGTGGGGCTTGTTGTGATCAAACAAGTGGCGGTCTTGTGCATGTGCATACACCCGGCTGGCCAGTTATCTCTCCAGGTCTCGCCGTACCTCCATCTGGATGCGCGTTAGTGCGTCGTGGACATCCACCACCCCCAGGCTGACATAGTGCCGATGCAGCACATCGGCCTTGGGAGGGGTGTGGTTCAGGATGCGCCTTAGTGTCGCGTCACCGACCCCCAGCCTTTCACCGACAGTTGCCACCAGCTTGCGCAGGTCGTGCAGCATGAACTTTGGGCCGCCAGCCCGTGCCACCATCTTCGACAGGTGCCCGGCAGCAACCCCAGCGAAGAGCTCACCGTCTGGCTCCAGGCCGGTGCATCGGCGTTCCAGTACCTGCCGCATCGCCCCGGTGATGGGCAGGGAGTGGGGCTTGCCATTCTTGGTCGTAGGAACGCTCAGAACGCCCGTGGTGAGGTCAATTTGCTCGCGACGTAGCTCCCTGGCTTCATCGCGCCTCAAGCCCGTGTAGAGCACCAGATACAGGTAGTCGCGTTGGACCGCGCCGAGCTTGTCTACGGCAGCCCTCCAGGCCGGTAAATCCGACTCCTGCAGCACCCGGGCGCGGGGCTGGGCGCGGTCAGGCAGCAAGCCCACAGCGGCCAGCTTGGTGAAGGGGGAGGCGAGGGCTGTTCCGTGCAGCGCGTTCACGTACCTGATCAGCGCACCCACCACGCCGCGCGCCAGCTCCACGAGGGCCGCGCCCTTGGTCTGGGCAAAGGCATGGCAGTGCTCGATGAACTCCGGCAGACCCAGGTCTGCCACCGGCCGATCAAGCCAGTCACCGAAGTGTGTGCGAAACAGGGACTCATAGCGCTTCTGGCTCGCCGGCTTGATCCCCTTGTCGGTGCAGTAGGCCAGATATGCAGCCCGAAGCGTGGGCAGTGCCACGGGGGCCGACGGTCGGGCAGGGCGCTCGCCGCGTCGGCACTGTGCCAGCACCTCCATGGCCTGGGCGCGGGCCTCTTCAACGGTCATGAGCGGCCAATAGCCCAGGTTCATGCGGAACTGCTTGCCGCCAACGCTGGTGGCGACCCTGAAGGTGCGCTTGCGCGCGTTCATGCGCACGCAAAAACCAGAAAGCATCCTGTCGCGCAGCAGTCGCCCGTCGGCGACCGTGCTGTGGCGCAGCAAAGATTCGGTGATCAGTACAATTGGCACCAGTTTCCCCTTGGCAAAACGAGGACAAAAGTCCCGGAAGGGCGAGCGCCTTTGCGCGCTGTCGCCACCATGTCGGCCCGTGTGCTGCGCGCGCGGATCGGGCACCTCCACCACGCCGGTGTTGGGCTCGATGGTGCGGAGGGGGTTGATTTCAAAGGAAATTCCATGAGTCTCAAGTGCGGCATCGTTGGTTTGCCCAACGTCGGCAAATCCACCCTGTTCAACGCCCTGACCAAGGCGGGCATCGCGGCCGAGAACTACCCCTTCTGCACCATCGAGCCCAACACCGGCGTGGTCGAGGTGCCAGACCCGCGCCTGGCGCAACTGTCCGCCATCGTCGAGCCCGAGCGTGTGGTGCCGGCCATCGTCGAGTTTGTCGACATCGCCGGCCTGGTGGCCGGTGCCAGCACCGGTGAAGGCCTGGGCAACAAGTTCCTGGCCCACATCCGCGAGACCGACGCCACCGTCAACGTGGTGCGTTGTTTCGAGGACCCCAACGTCATCCACGTGGCCGGCAAGGTCGACCCCATCGCCGACATCGAGGTCATCCTGACCGAGCTGTGCCTGGCCGACCTGGCCGCCGTCGAGAAGGCGGTCCACCGCGTCAGCAAGGTGGCGCGGGCCGGCGACAAGGAAGCGATCAAGCAGCTCGCCATCCTGGAGAAATGCCAGGTCGCGCTCAACAACACGCAACCGGTGCGCACCATCGACTTCAGCAAGGAAGAATTGGCCCAGCTCAAGCAGTTCTTCCTGATCACCGCCAAGCCCACCATGTTCGTGGCCAACGTGGCCGAGGACGGCTTCGAGAACAACCCGCTGCTGGACCGCCTGACCGAATTCGCCAAGGCACAGAACGCGCCGGTGGTGGCCATCTGCGCCAAGATCGAGGCCGAGCTGTCCGAGATGGACGACGCCGACCGGCTGGAGTTTCTGCAGGAGCTGGGCCAGGAAGAGCCCGGCCTGAACCGTCTGATCCGCGCCGCCTACAAGCTACTGGGCCTGCAGACCTACTTCACCGCCGGTGTCAAGGAAGTGCGCGCCTGGACCATCCACGTGGGCGACACCGGCCCGCAGGCCGCCGGTGTGATCCACACCGATTTCGAGAAGGGCTATATCCGCGCCCAGACCATCTCTTTTGACGACTACATCGCCTACAAGGGCGAGCAGGGCGCCAAGGACGCGGGCAAGATGCGCGCCGAAGGCAAGGACTACGTCGTCAAGGACGGCGACGTGATGAACTTCCTGTTCAGTTCCTGAGTGCGCGGGCGCATCAGACGCCCCGTTCCACGCGTGTTCGCAGACGGCCCCTCGGGGCCGTTTTTTGTGCCCGCGCCGCGCCCGACCAGCTCGTTACATGCGCTACATCACAGACACCCACGTAACAGCCATTCCCCTGCAGACTGGAGCCCTCTTCAACTGAAACGGAGTCACACCGATGTCCAAGTTTTCCCTGCGTACCCTTCCCGTTGCGATGCTGATGACCACGGCCATGTCCTGGGGCCTTCCGCTGCATGCTGCCGATCTCGATGTGGGCGTGAGCGCCAAGCCGAAATTCAGCACCGGCCCCGGAAACGCCGCCGCTGCCACCGACGCGAATGTGCGGGCCAACGTGCAGAAGGGCGCGAGCGCCAACGCCCAGAAGGGCGCCCAGCACGACAACAAGGGTCGCAGCGCCGATGCCTTGTCGGCCGTCACCGAGGGCAAGGCGCAAGAGGGCGCCGGCTCGGTGGGGGCGACGGTCCGTGAGGCGGTGTCCGTCGATGGCCAGGCCCGGGCACCGGGCCGCACCGGCAGCAATTGATCATCGTCTCGTCGCCGTCGTCCGCGATGGACTGAGCGGCGGCATGTGTTGAGGTCAGGCCCCAGGGGGAGGCGGGGCCTGCACCGATCACCGGGCCTGCGTGGGGCACATCCGCTGCGCGCAGGCCGCCATTTCCTCCCCACCCCGCTTTTTCCTCGCCACGACGCACCCTTCAGGTGCTGGTTTCGTCGGCGCCCAGCAGGATGCGGCTCAGCATCTGTGCCATCTCTTCGTTGAAGCCGACGCCGTGGGCCAGCCTCACGTTGATGACAAAACCGTCGAAAGCCATCAGCAGCACGCCAGCCATGTGCCCGGCCTCGCGGCTGGACATGTCCAGGAACTCGGCCAGCCAGCTGGACACGCGTCCCTGAAACAGCTCCCGCAGCAGCGGGTTGTATTCGTCGCGCGGCGTGCTGGCCAGGGCCTGGATGACATTGCTGGAGAAACCGTTGTCGTCGCGCGGGATGTCTCGCCACAAGGCCAGCAGCAACTTCTCCAGCCGCGCGCGCCGGCTGCGCGTGCGAGCGAGCGAGCGGTCGAGCTGGTCCAGCCGCTGCTGGATCCAGGGCGCGTAGAGCGTGAAAAGAATCTCCAGCTTGGAGCCGAAGTACACGTAGACATTGGCCGTCGAGATGCCCGCCGCGCGCGCGATCGTGGGCAGCGAGGTGTCGTTGTAGCCCTTGTCCCGAAAAAGCTCGAAAGAGGCGGCCAGGATGGCGTCTCGAACTTCTTCCTTCTTGATTTGTGCCATGCGTTTGGGGTTTCGTTCTGCGCTGGCGTGAGCTTACCAAAGTTGTGGTGATCAGCAGCGTCTTTTGTTCGGTTTTGATGGTGAAACCGACGGCGTGCTCATCTTAATTTTCAGCAAAAATCAGCATTCTTATACGTGTAAACCCTTGTTTTATGAGTCTCAATCCGAGCCAATGGTTTAAGTGTGAATAAATTTTCAAAAAAGAATGCCATTCTCTATTGACACCCAAAAACGCGACCCATAACATGCCATCCAACGCGACAGTGACGTCGATCAACCATGGAGTAGCAATGCAGTCAGCCATCCGCACCCCCGAAGTCAATCCGGCCAAACTCATGGGCCTGTACAAGAAGCAGTTCGAGCTGTGCAAGCTGGCGCCGGGGCAGACCGTGGCCATCGTGAGCGACATCGGCACGCGCCGCGAGTACATCCAGGCGGCCTTCGCCGCCGCCGATGCTTTGGGCATCGACATCTACGAGATGTGCGTCAACACCATCCCGGGCTGGACCAAGGTGGGCGTGCCCACGATTGGTCAATGCAAGGGCACGATGGAGGCCCTGATGGCCTGTGACATGGTGTTGATCTTCCACGTGCCGCTGTTCTCGAAGTGGCTCAAGGAAGTCATGAACCACGGCGTGCGTGTACAGATGATCATCGACGCGCCCGACGAACTGGAGCAGCTGCAGTCGCCCCCGGGCCTCAAGGAGGCCGTGCTGCATGCCCATCGCCTGTATGAAAAAACGCGCCAGGTGCGGGTCACCAGCGCGGCCGGCACCGATCTGGTCTACGAGTGCGGTGAATACCCGGTGATGAGCCAGTACGGCATGGCCGACGAACCCGGCCGCTTCGACCACTGGGGTGTGGGCCTGCTGCACACCTTCCCGAACGAAGGCAGCGCGCGTGGCCGCGTGGTGATCGCGCCGGGCGACATCATCATCCTGCCTTACTGCCGCTATGTGCAGGACGCCATCGAGCTGGACATCGAAGGCGGCCACATCACTTCCATCCGGGGCGGCCTGGAGGCCAAGCTGATGCGCGACTGGCTGGCCGAGGGCAAGACCAGTGAGGACGACCGCGACCCCGTCGCCATTTCGCACCTGGGCTGGGGCCTGAACCCGCAGGCCCGTTGGGACTCGATCGCCCTCTACGGCGACAGCCCCGAACGCAACCGCGCCGCCTCGCGCAGCTTCCCCGGCAATTTTCTGTTCTCCACCGGCCCCAACAGCCAGGGTGGCGGCAAACGCGTGACGCGCGGCCACTATGACGTGCCCATGCGCGATTGCACCATCGCGCTCGATGGCAACGTGGTGGTGAAGGATGGCCGCGTGGTCGATCCGAAGATGGTCGTCCCCCGCGTCGCGCGTTAACCAGCGAGAAGACCCCATGCAGATCGAAGGACAGTTCGAGGTCGCGGCGCCGCCCCAGGCGCTGATGGTGCACTTGCTCGATGCCAGTCTGATGGCCTCGTGCCTGCCCGGTTGCGAGACGCTGGAGCGCCTCGCCGACGACCAGTACCGCGCGGTGGTGGTCATCGCCATGGCCGGCATCAAGGCCCAGTTTGACCTCCGCGTGGAGATCACCCGGCGCGACGAGCACAACATCTGGTCGCTCACCAAGGGCGAGGAGGGCGGGCGGGCGAGTTCGCTGCAATCCGAGAGCGTGGTCACCCTGACGCCGGTCGGCACCGCCACCCTCGTGAGCTACAAGTCCGAGGTCAACATCACCGGGCGCCTGGGGCGTTTTGCCCTGGGCATGATGAAGAAGAAGGCCCAGAGCATGGGCGACGAGTTCGCGGAGAACTTGCGCGCCCGTCTCGAAGCGCTGCAGGCCGATGCCGCCACGGCCGCGGTCGAGCCGGCAGCCGCGCCCGCACAGGCCCCCGTGCAAGCCCCCGCGCCGCGGACCGTCGAGGCCAGCCTGCCGTGGTGGCGGCGCCTGTGGCTGGCGCTCACCGGCGCATCGGCACGTTCCTCCTGAAGAGGCCTTATGGACACCCACCCAACCTTGTTCAGGCCGCGCAGCGTGGCGGAGGCCGTCGAGCTGCTGGCCCGCCATCCCGAGGCCAAGCCCATCTCGGGC
The DNA here is from genome assembly GCF_038440225.1 of Hydrogenophaga sp. OTU3427. Lineage (NCBI taxonomy): Bacteria > Pseudomonadati > Pseudomonadota > Betaproteobacteria > Burkholderiales > Comamonadaceae > Hydrogenophaga > Hydrogenophaga sp. OTU3427. The sequence continues at coordinate 21,531 of NZ_JASATI010000005.1, forward strand.
GGCGCCACGCTGGTGGCGATGATCAACGCACGCGTCATCGCGCCCGAGCAGCTGGTCAGCCTGGCGGGCATTCCGGAACTCAAGGGCATCACCGAATTGGCGGATGGCCGCATCCGCATCGGCGGCTTCACCCGCCACCGCGAGACCGCGGAAAGCCGGCTCACGACCGGCACCCGCCGCCTGGTGTCGCACGCGGCGTCTCAGATCGCCAACGCCACGGTGCGCAACATGGGCACCATCGGTGGCTCCATTTCATTCGCCGACCCCGGCCTGGACTACCCGCCCGCGCTGGTGGCGGTGGGCGCCGAGGTGCACATCGCCGGCGCGGCCGGCGAGCGGTCGGTCCCGGCGAAGGACTTTTTTGTCGACTGGTACACCACCGCGCTGGCGCCGGGCGAGATCGTGACGGCGGTGGTCCTGCCGGCATCCCATGCGACCGGCCACGGCCTCTACCTCAAGCACGCCCGCGTGGTGGGCGATTACGCCACGGCCTCGGTGGCTGTCTGCGCCAGTGCCAGTGGCACCTGGCGTGTCGCCATCGGTGGCTGCGGCCCCACGCCCCTGTCGCATGCCGATGTCGACCAGGCACTGGGCGCCGCCCGGGACGAGGCGAGCCTGGTCCGCGCGGCCGCGCTGTTGGTCGAACTGGCGGACCCGCTGGACGACGTGAGGGGGACCGCCGACTACCGGCGCCGGTTGATTCCACGCATGTTGGTGTCGGCCGTTCGACAACTCGACGATGAGATGGGAGGTGCGCAGTGAATCGGATCATGGAAACCGACGGCGGCTGGCCGGTGCAGTTGAACGTCAATGGCGTCGCGCAGCGCGCCGTGGCACCGCTGACCGGGACCTTGCTCAGCACCTTGCGCGAGGATCTGTGCCTGACCGCCGCCAAACGCGGTTGCAACCAGGGCGTGTGTGGCGCCTGCACCGTGCTGATCGACGGCAGGACCGCGCGGGCCTGCCTGACCCTGTCGCAGAACGCAGAGGACAGAGCCATCCAGACGCTGGAAGGCCTGCGCGGAGACCCGGTGATGCAGGCGCTGCAGGCCGCCTTCGCCTCGGGCGGAGCTTTCCAGTGTGGCTTCTGCACGCCCGGCATGCTGATCAGCGCCTATGCACTGTTGAAGCACAACCCCCGCCCCACCGAGGCCGATGTGCGGGGCCACTTGTCCGGCAACCTCTGCCGCTGCACCGGCTACGTCAGCATCATCGCCGCCGTCGACGCGGCCGCACAGGCACTCAGCGGCCAGGAGAAGTTCGCATGACGACCGCATCTGTCCCGTCCCTGATGACCGTTGGGCGTTCGGTGCCCCAGCTGGAGGCCGCCGAGAAGCTGGACGGCTCCGCCCAGTACATCGCCGACCTGAGTCGTCCGGGCATGCTGCATGGCGCCTTGCTGCAGAGCCCGCACCCCCACGCGCGCATCCTTGGCTACGAACTGAGCGAGGCCCTGGCCTTGCCCGGCGTGCGGGCCATCGTCACCGGCGACGACATCGACGCGGCCCACCGCATGGGCGCCTTCGTCAAGGACGAGCCGGCGATGGCCAAGGGCAAGGTGCGCTACGTGGGCGAAATCGTGGCCGCCGTGGCGGCCGACACGGAGGCCATCGCGCGCCGCGCGGCCCAGCTGATCCGGGTGGACTACGAGGACCTGCCCGCCGTGGTCGACCCCATCGAGGCGCTGAAGCCCCACAGCCCTGCGGTTCACGAGCACTCGCACGACTACGAAACGGTCTTCGAATCCGGCACGCACCACAACACCTGCGCCCGCACCGAACTGGGCCAGGGCGACGCCGCGCAAGCCTGGGCCCAGTGCGACGTGGTGGTCGAGGGCGTGTTCCAGACCCAGGCCCAGGCCCACCTGTCGATCGAGCCGTGTGGCGCGCTCGCCGAAGTGGACGCCAGCGGCCGCGTGAGCCTGTGGTCGGCCAACCAGTCGGTGTTCCGCGTCCAGGCCAGCGTGTGCGAGACGCTGGGTTTGCCGATGTCGCGCGTGCGTTGCCTCACGCCGCGCATTGGCGCCGGTTTCGGCAACAAGATGGAGGCGCATGTGCAGCCCGTCACCGTGCTGCTGGCGATGAAGAGCAAGCGCCCCGTGCGCCTCATCATGAGCCGCGAGGAAGACTTCGAGTCGGTGCGCGCCCGCCATCCCTTCCACATCCGCATGAAGACCGGCGCCACCCGTGACGGCAGGCTGCTGGCGCGCGAGGTGGAGCTGGTGCTGGACGGCGGCGCCTACGGCGACGACAGCCCGGGTGTGCTGGGGTATGCCCTGCTCATGAACTGTGGCCCCTACCGCATTCCCAACGTCCATGCGCACGGCCGCGTGGCCTACACCAACAAGATGCGTTTTGGCGCCATGCGCGGCTTTGGCGTGCCCCAGGTCACCTTCGCCAGCGAGCAGCAGATCGACGAGATCGCGGAACGCCTGGGGCTGGACCCGGCGCAGATGCGCGCCGGCAATGCCTTGGGACCGAACGACGTCTGGTTCGGCGGCCAGGCGCTGACCTCCAACGGGCTCGCCGAGTGCATGGAGACGGTGGTGCGCGAGTCCGGCTGGGCCCGGAAGCGTGAGCCGGCGCGCAGCGCCAAGGGCAAGCGCCGGGGCGTGGGCATGGCCACCGCCGGGCACATCAGCGGCCTGCTGTCATCGGGTGCCATCGTGCGCCTGCTGGAGGACGGCACCGCCATCCTGAACACCGGCGCGGTCGACATCGGCCAGGGCTCCAACACGGTGCTGCTCCAGATGTGCGCCGAGGCCCTGAAGTTGCCCCTGGACAAGGTGGCCATCGCCAGCCCGGACACCGACGGCTCGCCCTACAACTGGGGCACCACCGCCAGCCGCGTGACGTACGTCACCGGCACCTCGGTGGTGGCCGCCGCACAGGACATCGTGGCCCAGGCCAAGGTCCACGCGGCCGAGATGCTGGGCGCCCCGCTGGATCAACTCGAGCTGCGCGACGGCGGCCACATCGGCGTGGTCGGTCAGCCGGGGCGGCAGGTCAGCCTGGCGGCGGTGTCGGGGCGCGCCCACTGGGCCGTGGGCGGCCCGCTGATCGGCAAACACAGCTGGGTCTTCGATCAGCCGACCCTGGACCCCAAGCGCAGCGTCGCCGTGGGCCTGCCTTTCCCCCGCATTGGCGTGTTCTGCTTCGGCGCGCTGGTGGTCGAGGTGGAAGTGGACGAGGCCACTGGCAAGGTCAAGGTCATCGGGGCCTGGTCGGCCTGCGACGTTGGCAAGGCCATCAACCCCCAGATGGTCAAGGGCCAGATCGACGGCGCGTTCGTGCAGGGCATGGGCTACGCGCTGACCGAGGAGATGGTGTGGGATGGCGCGCGCCTGGCCAACCCCAGCCTGATGGACTACAAGATCCCGACCTTCGCGGAACTGCCCGCCACGCTGCGCGCCTACATCGTCGAATCCGGCGACGGCACAGGGCCCTTTGGCGCCAAGAGCGTGGGCGAGATCGGCATCAACACGGTGGCCGCGGCCATCGCGAACGCGGTCTCCCATGCGCTGGGCGGCGCGCGCATCCGGCGCCTGCCGCTGAGCGCCGAACGCGTGCTGGACGCCCACCTGGGCCTGCCGTCCACCGAACCCGCGTGGGGTTGAACATGCGACTCGACCACTACCCCGCGCAGGAGCCCCTGTCGCCCGTGGGCGCGGCCTATGCCGCGCAGTGCCTGGCGCGCGGCGAGGGCGTGCTGGCGCGCTGCCACGGTGAAACCTTTGCCTATGGGCCGGACCCGTACCAGACGCTGACGGTGTTTCCCGCGCCGGGCACGCCACGGGGCGTGCTGGTCTTCCTGCACGGCGGCGGCTGGACCAGCGGCTACAAGGAGTGGATGTACTTCATGGCGCCGTCCCTGCTGGCGCAGGGCATCACCCTGGTGTGTCCCGGCTACCGGCTGGCGCCCGGTCATGTGTTTCCGACGGGCCTGGACGATGCCGCGGACGCGCTGGCCTGGGTGCACGACAACATGCACCGCCTCGGCACCCCCCCCGGGCGCCTGTTCGTGGGCGGGCATTCCGCCGGCGGGCATTTGGCGGCCCTGCTGGCCGTGACCCAGGGCTGGCGCGCCAGGCGTCACCTGCCGCTGGGCCTGGTGGCGGGCTGCCTGCCGGTCTCCGGCGTGTACCGGTTCGGCGCCGGCAGCGGTCTGAGCGCGCGGCCGCGTTTTCTCGGCGAAGCGGCCGACAACGAGCTCCACGCCTCGCCGGCCCTGCTCATCGATGCCGCGGTGACGCCCCCCTTTTTCATGGCGCACGGCGAGCGGGATTTTGACCACCTGATCGCGCAGGCCATCGACATGGAGGACCTGCTCCAGCGCCACGGCGTGCCGGTGCAGCGGCAGGTGCTCGCGGATTGTGACCACTTCGGTGCCAGCCTGGCCTGTGGTGAGCACGGTGAGCGTGGCTGGCCCGCCCGGGCCGCCCAGTGGATGCGCCAGACCGGCGCCAAGTGACACGCAATTGACCAACCCATGGAGTCTTCAATGACACTGCCCTTCCCATCCCGTCGCACGGTGCTCAGCGCCATCACCGCGGCCACGCTCGTGGTGGCTTCCGGCGCGGCCAGCGCCCAGGCCGGCGCGCCACTGCGGCTCGGCTTCTCGATGGCCCGCACCGGCATGCTGGCCAACGCCACGCCCTCGCAGATGAACACCTACGAGCTGTGGCGCGAACAGGTCAATGCCCGGGGTGGCATGGACGTGGGCGGCGTCAGGCGGCGCGTGGAATTTGTGGTCTATGACGACCAGTCCAAGCCGGACCAGGCGGTGCGCATCTACGAAAAACTGATCACCGACGACAAGGTCGACCTGCTGCTGGCGCCCTGGGGCACGCCGTTCCAGATCTCCATCGCCCCGGTGCTGGAGAAGTACAAGTTCCCGATGGTGGGCAACACGGCGGCGTCGGTCTCGCTGCGCCAGGTCAAGCCGGGCTACATCTGGTTCCCGACCTCGGCCATCCCCGACCGCATTGGCGCCGAAATGGCGGCCATGCTCAAGGCGCAGAACGTGAAGAGCGTGGCCGTCATCGCGAACGTGCTGCCGTTCACCAAGGAGATCAAGAACTTCCTCGAACCCGAACTCAAGAAGGCCGGCATCGAGATCAAGCTCAGCACCGACTACCCGCCGGACATCAAGGACATGACCTCGCTGCTGACACAGGTCCGCCAGGCCAACCCCGACGCGGTGATGGCGCTGGCCTACCCAGGCGATTCGGTCCTGTACGCCAAGCAGGCCAAGGAGCTGGGCATCGCCAGCCCCTTCCAGTTCATCGCCATCGGCCCGAGCGATGCGTTCTTCCCCAAGGCGGTGGGCGCCAGCTCGGCCGACGGTGTGGTCACCATCGCCCACTGGGTACCCAAGGCCGAGTGGAAAGGCTCGCAAGCCTTCTACGACGCCTACCTGAAGAAGTTCAACGAGGAGCCCGACTTCCTGAACTCGGCGCTGGCCTGGATGTCGCTGGAGATCCTGGAGGCGGCGGTGGCGAAGAACGGCCTCGACAAGGCCCGGATCCGCGACTTCATCGGCCGCGAGACCTTCGACACCATCAACGGCAAGGTCCGGTTCGATGGCGTGCAGAACGCCATCACGCCGACGGCCTTCGTGCAGAACCAGAAGGGCCGGCTGCAGATCGTCTGGCCACCGGCCATGGCGACCGCGCCCTACCAGCCCAAGAAGGCCTGGTGAGTTGTTCCGGTGCGAGGCGGCGCCCCCGGGTGCCGCCCCGCCACCGGCCTGGCGTACCGCCATTTGTGAGAGGCTGCCCATGTCGCTGCTTGATGTCTTGTTCTCCGGCCAACTGCTGTTCGCCGCCTTGCTGACCGGCTCCATCTACGCCCTCGTGGCCTTGGGCCTGAACCTGGTCTACGGCACCATGCGCATGCTCAACGTCGCCCATGGGGACGTGGTCATGCTGGGCGCCTACGCCGCGTTCTGGGCCTACAGCCTGCTGGGCGTGTCGCCCCTGCTGGCGCTGCCCATGGTGGCCCTCATGGGTGCGCTGGCGGGCTACGTCACCTACAAGCTGCTCTTCAAGCGCTTGCTGTCGGGCCGGCAAGGCGCGGCCAGCCGCATGGAAGGCAATTCGCTGCTGCTGTTCTTCGGGCTGTCCATCGTCATCCAGAACGCCGTGGCCCTGCTGTACTCCCCCAACAGCCAGGCCTACACCTACCTGGACCAGATCGTGCGCCTGGGCGACGTGGCCATGACGGGCAACCGCCTGCTGGCCCTGGTGGTCGCCGCCGGGGCCTGCCTGGTGGTGGCGGTGTTCCTGGGCTTCAGCGCCACCGGCCTGTCCATGCGCGCGCTCATCGAGCGGCGCGAGGCCGCCTACGTCGTGGGCGTGGACGTGAACCGCGTGCAGTGGCTGAGCTTCGCGCTGGGCTTTGGCAGCGCGGCGCTGGCCGGTGTGCTGGTGTCCATGCTGGAGCAGTTCTCTCCCTTCGTGGGTTTCCCGCTGACCATCGCCGGCTTCATCGTCATCATCCTCGGTGGCCTGGGCAACCTGATGGCCGGCCTGGTGGCGGCCTTGTTGCTGGGCGCCATCGAAACCTACGGTGTCGCACTGACATCGGCCACCTTCCGCTCGGTGCTCCTGTACGGCGTTTTCGTGCTGGCCCTGCTGCTGTTTCCCAACGGCCTGCTGAGCCGCTCGGCCTTTTCCCGGAAGTGAAACGTGAAACAAAACCGTTCTGATCTCTCCACCTGGGCGGCGGGCGCGCTGGCCATCGTGGCCCTGGCCGGGCTGCCGCTCGTGGCCAACGACTACATAGTGGGTGTGGGCCTGACGCTGCTGATGTGGGTGGCGCTCACGCAGAGCTGGTGTGTGCTCTCCCAGCTGACCGGCTACGTGTCGCTGGGCCTGGTGGTGTTCTACGGCATGGGTGCCTACCTGGTGGTCATCTCCTGGCAGGCCGTGCCCCTGTGGCTGTCCATTCCCGGTGCCGGGCTGCTGGCCGCGGTGTTCGCCTTCCTGGTTGGCCTGCCGGTCATGCGGGTGCGCGGGCCGTACTTTGTCATCCTGACCTTCGGGCTGGCGGAGCTGGTCAAGTACAGCATCGTGACCGGCGAGGCGGCCTCGGGCGTGGCCAGCCGCATCCTGTTTGGCACACCCGAGCTGTGGCTGGTCTACGGCCTGATGCTGGCGCTGGCGGTCGCATCCGTCGTCTTGCTGGCCGCCGTCAGCCGCTCGCGTTTCGGCCATGGCTTGCGTTCGCTGCGCGAGAACGAGGAAGCGGCCGAAACCGTGGGCGTGCCGGTGGCGCGTTTCAAGCTGACCGCCTTCGTGCTGTCGGCCGCCATCCCGGGCATGGTGGGCGGTGTCATGGCCTTGCGCTCGACCTACTTCGTCGCCGGCCAGGTGTTCGATCCCATGATCTCGGTCACCGTCATCGCCATGGCCTTGCTCGGCGGCGGCGATTCGCCCAAGGGGCCCTTGCTGGGCGTGGTCTTCCTGACCTTGCTGTCCGAGGTCCTCTGGGCCCAGGCGCCGCTGGTCTACATGCTGATCCTGGGCGCCATCCTCATGGTGTTCGTGCTGGTGCTGCCCAATGGTCTGTGGGGCCTGTGGCAAGAGCGGCGGGCGCGCCAGTCGCGCCCGGTGGAGGTGCTGCCATGACCCTGCTGTCGGTCAGAAAACTGGGCAAACGCTTCGGCGGCCTGCAAGCGGTCTCGGATGTGTCCTTCGACGTCGAGCGTGGCCAGATCGTGGGCGTGATGGGCGCCAACGGCGCAGGGAAAACCACGCTGTTCTCGCTCATCGCCGGCAACAACCGGCCGACTTCGGGCGAGATCGTCTTCGACGGCCAGCCCCTGGGCGGCCTGCGGCCCGACCAGGTCTGCCGGCTGGGCGTGGCCCGCACCTTCCAGATCGTGCGCCCGTTCGCCGGCCTCACGGTGATGGAGAACCTGCGCACCGCCGCCTTTTTTGGCCGTGCGCAGCACCGCAGCGTCGCGCGGGCCGATGCCGACAGCCATGCCATCCTGCGGGCCGTGGGCCTGGCCGAGGCGGCCCAACAGCCGGCGTCGACGCTGACCCTCTCGGGCCAGAAACGGCTCGAGGTGGCGCGCGCCATCGCGACCGGCGCCGAGCTGCTGATGCTGGACGAGGTGATGGCCGGCCTGACACCCACCGAGGTGCTGCAGATGCTGGAGACCCTGCGCCACATCCATCAGGAGAGGGGTCTCACCATCCTGATCATTGAACACGTCATGCGTGCGCTCATGGACCTCAGCGACCAGATCGTGGTGCTGGACCGCGGGCAGCTGATCGCCCAGGGCACGCCGCAGGAGATTGGCGCCAACAGCAAGGTGCTGTCGGTGTATTTTGGCGAGTCCCACGCATGAGCAAGCTTTCCTCCTCCACTGCCATGCTGGACGTGCGCGACGTCGTCGCCGGTTACGGCGCCTCCGAAATCCTCCACGGCATCACGCTGAAGGTGCCGGCCGGCCAGGTCACGGCCTTGCTGGGCGCCAACGGCGCCGGCAAGACCACGCTGATGAAGGCCCTCTCGGGACTGGTGCCGGTCACCCGGGGCTCGCTGCAATTCGAGGGCGGCGACATGACCCGCCACCCAAGCCACCGGCGCGTGCTCGACGGCCTGGTCCTGGTGCCGGAGGGCCGCATGGTCTTCCCCAGCCTGACGGTGCGCGAGAACCTGCGCCTGGGCGGCATCAACCCGCGCGTGCGGGCGCGCTGGAAGCGCAACCTGGAGCGTGTCTTCGATGTGTTCCCCAAGCTCAGGGAGCGCGAGTCGCAGGCGGCCGCCACGCTGTCGGGTGGCGAGCAGCAGATGCTGGCGATCGGGCGCGGCATGATGGCCGAGCCCCGGCTGATGCTGCTGGACGAGCCCACGCTGGGCCTGGCGCCGCTGATCTGCGTCCAGATCTTCGACCTCATCAAGCGGCTGCGTGCCGATGGCCTGACGCTGTTGCTGGCCGAGCAGGATGTGCGCAAGACCCTGGCCGCCGCGGACTACGCCTACGTCATCGAGAACGGCCGCGTGGCGGCGCAGGGCCCTTGCGACGAGCTGCAGAACGACCCTCGCATCCGCGAGGCCTACCTGGGCCTGTGAGCGATGGACATGCCAACACGAACCATCCATGTGGCGGGCGCGCCGCGCATCGCACTGGAGCTGGCGGGCCACGGCCCGCTGGTGCTGCTGATGCACGGCATCGGCGGCAACCGGACCAACTGGAGCGGCCAGAGCGCCGCCTTCGCCGAGCACTTCAGCTTCGCCGCCTGGGACGCGCGTGGCTATGGGCTGAGCGACGACTACGACGGTGAGCTGGCCTTCGATGATTTTGTCGGTGACGTGTTGCGCGTGCTGGACCACTTCGGTGTGCGCAAGGCCCACCTGCTGGGCCTGTCCATGGGCGGGCGCATCGCCATGCGGGCCGCCCTGATTCACCCCGAGCGCGTCGGTACGCTGACGCTGGTGGACACCCACGAAGGCTTTTCAGCCTTCACCCCTCAGCAGCGGATCGACTTCGTCAACAGCCGCAAGGCGCCCTTGCTGGCGGGCCAGACGCCCGCCGACATCGCCTGGCCGGTGGCCCGCTCGCTGGCCGGTGTCATGGCACGGCCGGAGCACATCGAAACCCTGGCCCGCAGCATCGCGGCGCTGCACCCGGCGTCCTACATCAAGTCGTTGGAGGCCACGGTGGCGCAGGCCGACCTTGGCGACATCGCGCGGATCACGGCGCCCGCGCACTTCATCGTCGGCGCCGACGACCCACTCACGCCGCCCGCCATGCACTTCGAGATGGCGGCGAAGCTGGGCGGGGCGCCGGTGAGCGTGTTGCCCGAGGCCGGGCACCTGAGCAACATCGAGAACCCCACCGCCTTCAACCGCGCCGCCCTGGACTGGCTGCTGCGCCACGCCGGCCATGCCGATGCGCCCCGCCTCGCCACCCTCTGAACCGAAGTGGGCGCGGCCGGTGAGGGGCGGCGCGGCGGCCGCCCCGCGCTGCGACGGTTGCGCCCTGCGCGGCATGAGCGCCACCGACGCGTTGCGCCTGGCCGACGACATGCGGGCCACAGCGGCGCAGATCGAGTTGTGCATACGGCCACTGGTGGCCGCCTACGGGCTGACGAACAAGGCCTACGAGGCCCTGGCCCGCCTGCAGGCCGCGGCTGGCGCCTTGCCCTTGAAGTCGCTGGTGCACGCGTTGCGCCTGGAGCGGTCCCAGGTCATCCGTTGTGTCGACGAACTCGAGCGCCAGCTGCTGGTGCGCCGTGTCCGCAGTCCCTTGGACCGGCGGGCCGCCACCGTCCAGCTGACCGAGGCAGGCCAGCGCCTGGTGCTGGCGATGGAGCGTGGCCTCAAGGGCCCCTTGTCGCGGCTGCCGGCCTGGCCGCTGGCGGCCATGGGGCATTGCCTGCTGGGCGGCTGACCACCGGGGCTACGGCCGCCCCAGGAAGAAATACACGCCCGTGAAGCCGCGCGGCGCATGCACCAGCGCCAGGTAGACCGGTCCCACGGCGGTGTCGGCCCCCAGGAAGAGGCTGCTGCCCAGGCGCAGGTCGCGCAGGCGCATGGCGCTGCCGCGTGGCCAGGCGTTGCCCAGCTCCAGCGAGCCGCCAGCGAACAGCGCGCGGGCGATGCCGGGGTTGAGGTCCAGGCGCCGGTAGTGGGTCAGGCGGGTGAAGAGCAGGTTGTTGCCGACGACCTGGCCGACCCGGTAGCCCGAGAGCTGCTGGAAGCCGCCCAGCGAATACTCGTCGAGCGCGCCCACCGGCAAGGAGCTGGAGCGGGCCAGGCGCAGGTGCAGGTTGAAGGTGTCGCGGTCGAAGCTGCTGACGTAGGTGGCGGTCAGCTCCTGGCGGTGAAAGCCCTGGCGCGCGCCGAGCAGGTCGCGGCGGCCGGTGATGGCCTCGGCGCGCACCCGGTAGCCGGCCAACGGAAAGTTGGCGTAATCCAGCTGGTCGGACACCACGGCCAGGCGCAGGCCTTGTTCGTTCCAGGCCAGCCGTTCGATTTCGCCGCTGTCGAAGCCGGCGATGATCTCGGGCGTGGTCACGCGGCGGGCGCCAAACCAGCCCAGGCGGGCGTCGCCAAACGCGCCGTCGCGGCCCAGCGTGGTGCCCAGGTCCAGGCCCAGCCGGGACTCGCGGCGCCGGTAGACCACCGCCACGTTGTTGTCGGCGTCGTAGAGGTCGAAGCGGCGCAGCCAGTGGTCGACGTAGCCCGAGACGAAGTAGCCCGCGCTGCGGTCCAGCGGCTGGTAGAGCTCGGAGTAGAGCCCGCTTTTCTCGCCCAGCTGGACGCGGTTGCGCCACTCGGCGCCCTGGTCGTTGATCCAGTGCCGGTTGTGGCTGATGCGCAGGTTGAAGGCGCCCTGGCCCTGGAAGTCGGTGCGCAGGTCCAGCCCGAGCCGGAAGTGGTTGCGGCCCCAGTCCTTTTCGGTGAGCTGGTAGACCAGCCCCTCGCCATCGGCGGTGGTGGCCAGCCGGTAGTCGGCGCGCATGTAGTCGCCGCTGGCGGCCAGGCGTTGCAGGTCCTGCTCGGCCAGGGCCGGGTCCATGGCCTGGCCGGCGCTGGCCTCGATCTGGGTGCGCAGGCGCGGCACGCGCTCGGGCTTGACGCCCTCGATGCCGACGAAGGCCAGCTGCGTGGGCGGTGGATGGGCGTTGCTGGCCTGGCGGCGCTGTGCCCGCCAGGCCTCGTAGTCCGCCGGGGCGACCGCAAAACGCGCCAGGTCCGGGCCGGCCTTGCTGGCGAAGTCGCGGCCCAGCGCCACCAGGTCGGAGGCCTTGTCGAAGTCGGCCGAACTGAGCCGGCCCAGCGGCGGCGCCAGCAGCAGGTCGCGCGGCGTCAGGCTGGCGAGGCTGCGCTGCACGTTCTGCTCGGTCAGGATGTTGATCATCTGCGCGCTCACGCCGATGACGCTGCCCAGCGTTTCGCGCCCGGCCAGCGGCGTGCCGATGTTGACCGCGATCACCGCGTCGGCGCCGAGTCGGCGCGCCACGTCGACCGGCAGGTTGTTGACCAGGCCGCCGTCGCCGAGGATGCGACCGTCCACCTCCAGTGGCGCGAACACGCCTGGCACCGACATGCTGGCGCGCAGCGCGGCCGCCAGGTCACCGCGCTCCAGCACCACCGCCTGGCCGTTTTCCATGTCGGTGGCGATGGCGCGGAAGGGCGTGGGCAGGGCGTCGAAGTCGCGCAGCTGGCGCGTGCCCAGGGTGTAGCGGCGCAGCAGCATCTCCAGCGAGCGGCTGGAGACGGCGCCGGTGGGCAGCCGGAATTCACCATCGCGAAAGCCCAGCTGCAGCACCGGCGAGAACTCGAAGTCTTCTTCCTTGCGCCGCTGCGACAGCATCTGGCGAGGCTCGCGCGTGTTGAAGATTGCCGACCACTCCACCGCCAGCAGCTCGCGCTCCAGCTCGTCGGGATTCAGACCGGCGGCGTAGAGGCCGCCAATGATGGCGCCCATGGAGGTGCCGACCACCAGATCGACCGGCACACGCGCCGCTTCCAGTGCCTTGAGCACGCCCACGTGGGCAAAGCCGCGCGCACCGCCGCCGGACAGCACCAGGGCCACGCGCGGGCGCGGCGTGTCGGCGGCCGGCGTGAACGTGGGCGCTGGTGGGGGCGCGGGGGTCTGCGCCAGGGCCGGCAGCGTGGCCAGCAGGCCCAGCAGCAGGCCGAGTGTGTTGCCGCGGAAGGATCGAAAGAAAGGCATGACCAGGAGTTTAGGGCGCGCCCGCGCGCCGCAGACACCCAGAGGCCGCCGTCGATGTGGCTTGTTGCAGATGTTGCGCCGCAAGATTTACCAGGAGGTGCTGGATCGCCTGTTTCTGCAGTGCGACATGCAGTTCCACCGCGAGATCACCACCATCGCCGGCAATCCCATATGCCCGGCCATCGTCGAGGCCCTGGTCAACTGGGCCAGCGCCTACCACCAGACCATCGCCGCGCGCGATCCGGTCGCTGCCGAGCAGGCCATGCGCGACCACCTCACCCGCGCCAGCGTGCTCTACCAGAGCCCGTCCGGCGCCTGATCGGCGAGCGGGCGGGGCGGCCCGCTGGTCGCCATCCGCACAGATGGCATTGCCTGACCGGGTTTTTTGGTGCCTCGGTGGGGGCGGCGGGGCGACATAATCCGGTGGCACGGCGTCCGCCATGGGCGCCGTGCTCCTGTTCCACCCACCATGACCGACATCGACCCCGAGGATCTGCCGACCCTGTCCGACCGGATAGCGCTGGGGCGCATCCGCCGCTTTTTTGGCCACGCCGCCGGCAACCTGTTCAGTGTCGTCATCGGCGGCGTGCTGATTGGCGCCCTGTTGCGTGCGGCCGGGGTGGCCGATGCGGCCCTGATGGCCTGGTTTGTCGCCTTGCTGGTGTCGGTGGTGACCCTGACGGGCTACGAAGCCTGGGCCGATGGGCAGCCGCTGGAGACGCTGCAGGGCGCGCGGCGGCTGCTGCGCTGGCGCCTTGTGCTGGGCGGGGCGGTGGCGCTGCTGTACGGGCTGGCGGTGTTCCTGCTGCCGGCGGGCCGCCCGCCCGCCGAACATGCCTTCCTGTTCCTCATCGTGTCCACCGTGGTCACCGTGGGTGCCATGAACTACGCGGTGGTGCCGGCCTATTGCGCCCTGCTCAGCCTCCTGAGCGTGATGCCGCTGAGCCTGCACAGCCTCTACGCCTTCGTGGTGCGCGACGACCCCTTCCACCTGCTGCTGGGCACCGTGTCGCTGCTCTGGCAAGGGGTGGTTGTGCTCAAGGCGCGCGGGGTGTCGGCCACGGCGATCCAGGCCATCGAGCTGGACGAGCGCCTGAAGGACGCGCTGGAGGAACAGCGCCGCACCAAGGCCTACATGAACCACATGGCCATGCACGACGAGCTGACCGGGCTGGCCAACCGCCGCTATTTCGAACAGGTCTTCCTGCGCACGCGCAGCCTGGCCGAGCGCGAAGGCAGCCGCTTCGGTGTCATGTGCATCGACCTCAACGACTTCAAGCCGGTGAACGACCGCCACGGCCACGCGGTGGGTGACGTGCTGCTGCAGACCGTGGCCAACCGCTTGCAGAAGGTCATCCGCGCGAGCGACTTCTGTGCCCGGGTGGGTGGCGACGAGTTCGCGCTGATCGTCGACAAGGTCAACGCCGACAGCGATCTCGATGGCATGGCCGCCAAGCTGCGGGCCGTGCTGGCCAAGCCCTTCCTGCCCCAGGGCATCGCGGTGGCCACCGGCGCGAGTGTGGGTTGGGCACTTTTTCCCGCCGACGGCCAGGACATCGCTCCCCTGCTGGCCGTGGCGGACCGCCGCATGTCCGCCGAAAAGCTGGCCAGCCGGCGCGCGGCGCGGGCGCGGGCCTGATCCCTCATTCGGTGTGGATGACCACCTGGTCGCGGCCGCGGTCCTTGGCTGCGTAGAGCGCCTGGTCGGCGCGGTTCATGAGCCGCTCCAGGCTGTCCTGCCCGGGGCGCCAATGGGCAATGCCCACGCTGATGGTGACCCGCGCGCTCTGGCCTTGCTGGGCGCTGTGGTGTTCGGCCACGCTGGCCCGCAGCAGTTCGCCATACCGCCGTGCCGCCTCGGGTGAGCAGTGGGGAAGCAGGACCGAAAATTCCTCGCCTCCGGTGCGGAAGAAGCTGTCGGTGCTGCGCAGGCGCCCCCGCACCACGTCGGCCAGCGACCGCAGCACCTCGTCGCCCATGGCGTGGCCGTGGACGTCGTTCACGTGCTTGAAGTGGTCGATGTCGAAGGCCAGGTAGGCCAGTTCGCTGTTCAGCCGCTCGGCGCGGCGGATTTCCTCGTCCAGGCGGCGCACCAGTTCGCGCCGGTTGAAGCAGCCGGTCAAGGGGTCGGTGATGCTCAGCCGTTCGAGTTCGAGCTTGGACAGCTGCAGCTCGACGTTGGCGCCGCGCAGCGTCTGCGTGAGTTCGTTCACCCGCCGGCTGCGGTCGTTGACGATCTGGACCATGGCGTCGAGTTCGCGCAACACCGAGCCGGCCAGGTCCGGCATGGGCAGGGTGTCCGGTCCCTGGGGAACCTCATCGTCGGGCAGCGCCTGGGTGATGGGCGCCATCACCGAGCGGAACTGCTTCTCGAACAGGCTGCCCATGAATTCGCCCGCGATGGCGCCGATCAGCAGCAGCAGGGCCAGCAGGTGCAGCGAACGCGCCATCTGCTCGTTCATCTCGGTGATCAGCTCACGCGCCGGCTGGACCACGCTCACCTGGGCCGGCGCGGCCCCCGGGGTATCGGGGGGCACGGTGTAGCGGTAGACCCAGTAGCCGCTGAGCGTGCGCTGCAGCGTGGACAGCTCGTCTCGGGCCACATAAAGGTCGAAGCCGTCCAGGCCGGTGGGGCTGGGCTGGCGTGGCTCGTACTGGGTTTCGAGCCGGAAGAAGAGGGCGCGGTTGGAGGTGCTGAGCCGTCCATCGGCTTCCCGTTTCTCGAAGGCCAGACCATTGCCGCCCTGGGCCGCCAGCTCGGCCGCCTCCTGCGGGTGCGCCTGGGCGGTGTGTATGGCCGACGAGGCATACAGCTGCATCGCCATGCGGGTGCGTTCCAGCGTGGCGGACTTGAGCTTGTCCGACAGGATGCCCATGATCAGGAGCCCCGGCAGGGTGATGGCCACCAGCACGGTGGCGAAGCTGGCGCCGCGCACGGACACGCCGCGGTAGGGGTTGTCGGCGCGGCCAGGAGCACGCTCTGACGGGCCCTGGCGCCGGGCAACCAGGAACTGGACGCAGACGTAGATCACCAGACCGATCGAGGTGTTGATGACACCATTGACACCTTGCTTGAACACCACGCTCAGGGCGTTGCCGGGATCGGTGTGCAGCGCAACGATGTAAATCAGGGTTTCCAGCGGGATGCCCACCACCACCCAGAAGGCGATGTCGGCCAGCACCACGCGGCCGTTGTCGCGCCGGTGGGGACCGCCGTTGAGCCGTTCCAGGAAATATTTCAGCCAGAACAGCTCCAGCAGGTGGTTGAGCGCCGCCCAGGGGTGTTTCCAGAGCAGCACGGTGGCCAGCCCCGCCACCGCCCCGATCGCAATGCCCCAGCGGCCATAGCGCAGCAGGGCGAACACCGCCAGGCTGCCACCCAGCATGATCTGGATGTCGAAGAAGATGGTGACGCCACGGTGGTTGATGGCGAAGCCGGCGGCCGCCAGCAAGGCGATCAGCGCCAGGTGCAGGGTGCGCGGCTGCAGCGTCATGTGGCCCAGAAGGAGTGCATGGGCGCATGATGGGGCAGCGCCAGAGGCAAATCAAGCACCACAACACACGGAGGCGCGATGCGCGCTAAGCTTGGGCCGACATGTCATCTGCATCATTTCATCGCGCCTCGCGGCGCCACCTGTTCCAGCAGGTCCGCCACGTGGCGAGCGTCGAGCTGGGTTTTTTCCGGCGCTTCCCCAAGCTGCTGCTCGCGGCCCTGGTGGTGGTGCTGATTCCGTCCATCTACCTGCTGATCTACCTGTCCAGCGTCTGGGACCCGGCCGCGCGCACTGGCGCGCTGCCGGTGGGGCTGGTCAACCAGGACCAGGGCGTGAGCTACCGCGGCCAGTCGCTCAACATCGGGCGCGACCTCATGGACAGGCTGCGCCAGAACAACCACTTCGGCTACCGCGAGAGCGCCAGCGAGGACGAGGCGCGCCAGCTGGTGCGCCGGGGGCAACTGGCCTTCGCCCTCATCATCCCGGCCGATTTCAGCGCCAACGCGGTGCCGGGGCTGCAGGCCGGGCGTGGCCGGCTGGTGGTCTATACCTCTGCGGGCAACAACTATGAAAGCTCGGTGTTGGCGTCGCAGTTCGCCAAGGCCCTGGGCGAAGATGTCAACCGCACGCTCAACGAGCGGCGCTGGTCGCTGGTGCTCAGCGCCAGTGCCGGATCGCAGCAGAACGTGGACCGCCTGCGCCAGGGGCTGGCCCAGTTGCGTGCCGGCGCGAGCGAGCTGGCCCTGGGCGCGGCCAAGGCCGAGGCCGGCAGCGCCACCGTGCGCCAGGGCGCCCTGCGCCTGCAGGACGGTGTCTCGCGCCTGGCCGACGGCTCCCATCAGTTGGGCGTGGGCCTGCGCGCCATGGAAGCCGGGCTGCCGCCGGTGGAGGACGTGCGCAACCTGCGGCTGGGTGCCGAGGCCCTGGCCTCGGGACACCAGGAGTTCGGCAAGGGCCTGCAGGAGCTGCGCGTGGGCGGCCAGCGCCTGGCGCTCGGCGTGGAGGCCTTCAAGGCCGAAGCCGACCAGAGCCTGTTCGTGCCGGGCGCCGTGTCGGACGGACTGGAGCGGCTGCGCCTGGGCATCGAGCAGCTGGACCTGGGACTGGCCCAGGCCCAGAGCGGTCAGCAGCAGCTCAGCCAGGGCGCGTCGCAGCTCAGCACCCAGGTGGGCTCGCTGGCGCGCGGCGTGCGTGACCTGCGCGCCGGCCTGCGTGGCATGACGGCCAAGCTGCCCGATGACGGCCAGCTGGAGCTGCTGCGCAACGGCTCGGCCGAGCTGGCGCGCGCCACCGGGCAGCTGCAGGAAGGCGTGTCGCACCTGCGCGAGGGCGCCGTGCACCTGGGCGCGGGCCTGGAGCTGCTGATGCGCGAACTGCCCCGCTCGGTGGGCTCCATCGAAGGCAGCGCGGAAGGCCTGGCCTATTCGGTCACGCCGGTGCTGGAGGTCGAGGCCGAGGTGCCCAACCATGGCAGCGGTTTTGCGCCCAACGTCATTCCGGCCGCGCTGTGGCTGGGGGCGGGTATCGCCGCCTTCCTGATCCGCGTGCGCCTGCTGCCCCGTTCGGCACGCGACTTCGCGCGCCCGGCCCTGTTCCTGGGCAAGGTGCTGGTGCCGGCGGGGGTGTCCCTGCTCCAGGCCACGCTGGTGCTGGTGACGGTGCGCTCGGTGCTGGGCATTGCCATCCGCCACCCGCTGGCCCTGGTGCTGACGCTGGTTTGCGCCTCGCTGACCTTCGTCTGCATCGTCTTCGCGCTCACGCGGGCTTTTGGCGACGCCGGCAAGGCCCTGGCCATGCTGTTCCTGGCCCTGCAGTTCTCGGCCTCGGGCGGCCTGCTGCCCGTGGAGCTCAGCGGCAGCCTCTACGCCCAGATCAGCCCCTGGCTGCCCATGACCTGGGTCGTCATGGGCGTGAAGGCCAGCATGTTCGGCGCCTACGAAGGCAACTGGCAGACGCCCCTGGCGGTGATCGGCGCGATCGGCCTGGCGGCGGCGGCGGTGGCCTGCTGGGTGGGACGCTGGCGCTTCGTCCCCTGGCGCGACATGCACCCGGCCATGGATATTTGAGGGTGTTCCATGGCCGGTGTTGACTTTTGAATGGGAACGATTATCATTCGCTCAACTTTTCGGAGCCCAGTGATGATCGTGTGTGTGTGCCATCGGGTCAGTGACCGGACCATCGAGCGTTGTGCCCGCGCTGGGCATGCGTTCGAGGACATTCAGCTCGAACTCGGCGTGGCCACCCAGTGTGGCAAGTGCGAATGCACGGCCCGCAACATCTGGTCCGAATGCCGCTCCGTGGCGCCGGTGGCGCACCTGCGCAACGAGTCCCAGCCCCGCGTGGCCATGGAGATGGGCTGACCCCCAAGTCCACGGCCGCGTCCGGCTTCACGCCGGCCGCGTGAGCCGGTGGCAGGGCTGGCCGGTGCGTGCGCAGCCATTGTCGTCGTCCAACCAATGGTGCGCATGTCCTTCGCAGGCGGTGCGGCACAACACTTCTTCCGCTTCTGACGGTGCCACCCACGGCGTGGCTGGCTGGGCAGCGCGCCTGCGCTGGCGCGGTGGGGGGATCAGGGCGCCCGCGGCCAGCCCCCAGCACACCGCCGTGCGGGCGAGCAGCAGATCGGCGCGCAGGCGCAGCACCTCCGCTTCCAGCGTGGCCAGCGCGTCCGCGTGGGCCTGGCATCGCACGCTCAGTTCGGACTGAAGCCGCCCCCACATGCGCAGCAGGGCGGTGTACTCGGCGGCGCAGCCGTGGGGGTCGCCTTGGGTGAGGGGCAGGCGCTGCATGGCTGCGCCCATCATTGCAGCCGCGTGGCGGCGGCGTGCCACAGGTGGGGCGACTCGGCGCTGGCGCGCGACGGGGGTGCTGGCGCGTCCGCGTGGGTCTGGGCAAACACCGCCCAATGGGGGCGCATGCGTTCCACCACGGCCTTGAAGCTGGTCGACAGGATCGGGTGGCTGGCCAGGAACAACAGGTTGGAGCCGATCTTTGCCGCCATCAGGCTGCGCTGCCGTGCGCAGGCGCTCTGGGCGTGTCCGGTCATGAGGGCCAGGGTGCCGGCCAGCAGGGCTTCGGCGCTGGGCATCTCGTACTCACTGTCGGCGTGGGTGTCGGCGTCTGGGTTCATGGCTGCTCCTGAGGGTGGGGTGGCCGCGCGGGGGCTGGCGGCAAAGCCTGGCTGGCACAAGGTCGATGCGGGCGCTGGTCCCGCTCGCTGGGCCTGGCTACGTGCTCAGTATATGCGAATGATTCTTATTTGATAAGAGACTTCTCCCCGAATCCATGGGCGCCAGCAGGCCAGAACCGAGTCGGTGCCAGCTTCCCGGCCTACACTTGCCGGCAGCATCCCTTTTCACTTTTTCAACCCAACAACAAGGAGCCCTCCCATGAAAGGCGACCCACAAGTCATCGCACACCTGCAAGCGCAACTGAAGAATGAACTCACCGCCATCAACCAGTACTTCGTGCACTACCGCATGCTCAAGCACTGGGGCTTCGACAAGCTGGCGAAGAAGGAATACGCCGAGTCCATCGGCGAGATGAAACACGCCGACCAGCTCATGGACCGCATCTTCACGCTCGACGGCCTGCCCAACCTGCAGGACCTGGGCAAGCTGGGCATTGGCGAGGACGTGCCTGAGATCCTGCGGTCCGACCTGGCGCTGGAGCAGGGCGCGCAGGCCACCATCAAGGCCGGCATCGCCCATTGCGAATCGGTGCGCGACTACGTCTCGCGCGATCTGCTGCAGCACATCCTCGACGACACCGAGGAGCATGTCGACTTCCTCGAAACCCAGCTCGAGCTGCTGGACAAGGTGGGCACGCAGAACTACCTGCAAAGCATCATGGGCGAGATCGAGTAAGGCGCTTCAAGCGGTTTCCCGGTCGGCAGGCATGGCCGGTCAGGGGTTCGCATATCGCCTGGATGGTGGGCGTGAAATACTGTATAAACGAACAGTATTTCACGATTCTCACCGAGCCAGCCCATGCCACCCTCACCCAAGGCCGCGCCTCCACAACTGCCCGGGGTGTGGCGCTGCGACACCTGGTCGCCCAGCCCCCTGCCGGCCTGCGCCACGGGCCACGCCGCACTCGACGCCGAGCTGCCCGGTGGCGGCTGGCCGGCGGGCGAACTCACCGAACTGCTCCAGTCCCCGGCCGCCCAGCACGAAGCCCGCCTGCTCCTGCCCGCGCTGCGTCAGGCCCAGCGGCATGGCCCGCTGGTGCTGGTGGGCGCGCCCCACCAGCCGCACCTGGCGGCACTGGCCGCCCAAGGCATCCCGTCCACACGCTGGCTGCGGGTGGAGGCGGAAGCCTTCACCGAGCGCCTGTGGGCGGCCGAGCAGGTGCTGCGCAGTGGCACGGCCGGTGCTGTGCTGCTGTGGCTGCCCCAGGCACGGGCAGAACACCTGCGCCGCCTGCACCTGGCCGCGCGCGAAGCCACCCCCGAGGGCGGCGGTGCTGGCCCGCTGCTGTTTGCCCTGAGGCCCGAGTCGGCACGCCAGCAGTCCTCGCCCGCGCCGCTGCGCCTGGTCCTGCAGGGTGACGGCACGGGCCTGCGGGTGCTGGTGTTCAAACGCCGTGGCCCGCCGCAGCACACGGCCATCACGCTGCCGGCCGAGCTGCCGGTCATGGCCTGCCTGCGCCGCTCGCCGTCCGTTCCCACACCCGCGCCTGCCCATGTGGTGGATCGCCCTGTTGCCCCGTTGCGCCGCCCCGCCCGCACCGTCCCCGTCTGAGGCGGCGCTGGCCCTGGCCTGGTGGTCCCTGCAATGGACGCCGCGTGTGTGCCTGCTCGACGAAGCCGTGCTGCTGGAGGTGTTGGCCAGCGAACGCCTGTTTGGCGGCCGGCGCGTGCTGCTGCAGCGCCTGCGCGTCCAGGCCGCCACGGCCGGCGCCAGCGCCATGGCCACGGCGCCCACGGCGCTGGCGGCCCTGGCGCTGCTGCGGCAGTTCGACGCCGAGACCGACCTGCCCACCGGTGGCGCCCCCACGCTGCGCGCCACCGGTTGCGGCGCGCGCCGCCTGCGCGCCACGCTCGATGCCCTGCCGCTGGCCCACCTGAGCGCCGCCCGGCCGCATGCCGACACCTTGCGCCAGCTCGGTTGTCGCACCCTGGGCGAGGTGCGCGCCCTGCCACGCGAAGGTGTCTCGCGACGCTTCGGCGCCGGGCTGCTGGCCGCGCTCGACCGAGCCTACGGCTTGCAGACCGAGCCCCAACGCTGGATCACGCTGCCCGAACGCTTCGAGCGGCGGCTTGAATGCCCCAGCGCCATCGAACACGCGCAGGCCATGCTGTTCGGCGCCCAGCGCCTGCTGGCGGCCTTGTCGACCTGGCTGGCCGCGCGCCAGTCAGGCGTGCTGGCCTTCACCCTGCACTGGGAACACGACCGCTTGCGCCGCAGCGAACTCTCCGGCGGCCAGCTGGCCCTGCGCACCGCCCACGCCACCCGCGACATGGCCCACCTGGCGCGCCTGCTGGCCGAGCACCTGGCACGTGTCACCCTGGCGGCCCCGGTGCTGGCGCTGCGCCTGCGGGCCGACGAAGTGGCCTCGCTGCCCACCGCGTCCCTGAGCCTGCTGCCTGACGCGCGCCAGGCCGGCGAGGGCTGGGGCCAGCTGCTGGAGCGCCTGTCGGCCCGGCTGGGGCCGGAGCGGGTGTTGCAGGGGCGCTTGTGCGCCGACCACCGGCCCGAGGCCATGGCACGCTGGGTGCCGGCCACCGGGCCCAGGCCGCCGCCCGAGGCGCCCCCGCCCGCCACCCTGGCCTGGCAACCCCCCTGGCTGCTGCGCGAGCCGCTGCGCCTGGCCGTGGTGCGCGATCAGCCGGTCTATCACGGCGCGTTGCGCCTGCTGGCCGGGCCGCAACGGATAGAGACCGGCTGGTGGGTGGACGAAACCAGCGATGCCCCGACGGTGCAGCGCGACTACCACGTGGCCCTGAGCCCGCAGGCGGGGCTGGTGTGGATTTTTCTGCTGCACGGCCCACAGCCCGCCTGGTATTTGCACGGCATCTATGGCTGATGCCCCCACGCTCCGCCGCTGCGCGGGTCGCTGCCCCCCGAGGGGGCGCGGCCTTGCTTGGGGCGGCCCGGCGCTGCGGCCTTGACCCATGCTGCCCGCCTACGCCGAACTCCATGCGCTGAGCCATTTCAGCTTCCAGCGTGGCGCCTCCAGCCCCGACGAGATGGTGGCGCGCGCCCTGGCGCTGGGCTACCGCGCGCTGGCCATCACCGACGAATGTTCGATGGCCGGCGTGGTGCGCGCCCACCTGGCGGCCCAGGGCACGGGCCTGCAGTTGCTCATCGGCACCGAACTGCGCATCAGCGCGCCCGAGCTCGCCTGCGGCGGCTTCACCCTGGTGCTGCTGGCACGCCACCGCCAAGGCTATGGCCAGCTGTGTGAGCTCATCACCGCCGCGCGTGGCCGCGAACAGCGCGGGCGCGAACGCTACCGCCTGCACTGGCAGCAGCCGCCCTTGAGCGAGGCGCCGCTGGGCGATGTGCTGGCCCTGCTGCTGCCCTGGCGCGAGGTGGCGGGCCAGGCCCACGGCAGCAGCGAAGCCGACATCGAGCGGGCCGCGTACTGGCTGGGTCAACGCTTCCTCCACCAGGCCTGGCTGGGCGTGGCCTTGCACCGGCGCCTGGACGACGCCCTGTGGCTGGCGCGTCTGCAGACTGTGGCGCAGGCCAGCGGCCTGCCCCTGGTGGCCGCCGGTGGTGCGCTCATGCATGTGCGCACCCGCAAGCCGGTGCTGGATGTGATGACCGCCATCCGCCAGCACCGCCCGGTGGCCGACTGCGGTGACGCCCTCAGCGCCAACGCAGAGGCCCACCTGCGCAGCCGGGTCAGCCTGGCCTGGATTTACCCCCGCGAGCTGCTGGACGAGACCCTGCGGGTGGCCGCGCTGTGCGATTTCGATCTGTCCGAACTGCGCTACGAATACCCCCACGAGCTGGTGCCCGCAGGCCAGACCCCTGCCAGCCATCTGCGCCGGCTCACGCTGTTGGGGGCGGCCGAGCGCTACCCGCAAGGCGTGCCGGCGCCGGTGATGGCGCAGATCGACAAGGAGCTGGACCTGATCTCGGCGCTGCGCTACGAACCGTATTTCCTCACCGTCTATGACGTGGTGGCCTTCGCCCGCGAACAGAAGATCCTGTGCCAGGGCCGCGGCTCGGCCGCCAACTCGGCGGTCTGCTACTGCCTGGGCATCACCGAGGTCAACCCGGCGCAGTCCACCCTGCTGTTCGAGCGTTTCATCAGCAAGGAGCGCAACGAGCCGCCCGACATCGACGTCGATTTCGAACACCAGCGGCGCGAGGAGGTGATCCAGTACCTGTACACCAAATACGGCCGCCACCGCGCCGCCCTGGCCGCCGCCGTGGCCACCTACCACCCGCGCAGCGCCATCCGCGACGTCGGCAAGGCGCTGGGCCTGGCGCCCGAGCTGGTCGACACCCTGGCCAAGGGCCAGCAGTGGTGGGACGGCACCGAGCTGATGCACGAGCGCCTGATCGAAAACGGCCTGGACCCGCACGACCGGCGGCTGCGCCAGCTGCTGGACATCACCCGCACGCTGATGGGGTTCCCGCGCCACCTGTCGCAGCACAGCGGCGGCTTCGTGCTCACGCAGGACCGGCTCACGTCCACCGTGCCGGTGGTGCCGGCGGCCATGGCCGGGCGCAGCATCATCGAATGGGACAAGGACGACATCGACGCCCTGGGCCTCATGAAGGTGGACGTGCTGGCCCTGGGCATGCTCAGCGCGCTGCGGCGCATGCTGGACATGGTGGGCGCCTGGACCGGGCGGCCCCTGCGACTGCAGGACATTCCCCAGGACGACAAGGCCACCTACGACATGATCTGCCGCGCCGACACCGTGGGCGTGTTCCAGATCGAGAGCCGCGCCCAGATGAGCATGTTGCCGCGCCTGCGGCCCCGCACCTTCTACGACCTGGTCATCGAGGTCGCCATCGTGCGCCCCGGGCCCATACAGGGCGGCATGGTCCACCCCTTTCTGCAGCGGCGCGAGCTGGCGCGCAGCGGCGGCCGGATCGACTACCCCAGCGACGCCCTCAAGCCCGCGCTGGCGCGCACCCTGGGCGTGCCCATCTTCCAGGAACAGGTGATGCAGATCGCCGTGCTGGCCGCCGGCTTCACGCCCGGCGAGGCCGACCAGCTGCGCCGCGCCATGGCCGCCTGGCGGCGCAAGGGCGGGGTGGACAAGTTCCACCACAAGCTGGTCTCGGGCATGCTGGCCAACGGCTACACGGTCGAGTTCGCCGAGGCCATCTTCCGCCAGATCGAGGGCTTTGGCGAATACGGCTTCCCCGAAAGCCACGCCGCCAGTTTTGCCCTGCTGGTCTACAGCAGCGCCTGGCTCAAGCAGCACCATCCGGCGGCCTTCCTGGCGGCCCTGCTCAATTCGCAGCCCATGGGTTTCTACAGCCCCTCGCAGCTGGTGCAGGACGCTCAGCGCCACGGGGTGGAGGTGCGGCCAGTGGATGTGCTGCACAGCGGCTGGGACAGTCACCTGGAACCTTCGATGGGCGATTCGCCACAGCCGGCGGTGCGCCTGGGCCTGTCCCTGGTCAAAGGCCTGTCGATCGAGGTGGCCGGGCGTATCGCCGATGCGCGTGCGCAGGGCGGATGCCACGACGTGCAGGAGCTGGCCCGGCGTGCGGGGCTCGACGCCAGCGACCTCAAGGCCCTGGCCGCCGCCGATGCCCTGGCCGGCCTGGCCGGCCACCGCCGCCAGCAGGTGTGGGCGGCCAGCGCCCAACACGTCGCGCCAGCCTTGCTGCGTGGCGCGCCGGTGCACGAGGCCGCGCTGGACCTGCCCGCCGCTGGCGAAGGCGAGGCCGTGGTGCACGACTACGCCGCCCTGGGCCTGAGCCTGCGCCAGCACCCGCTGGCGTTGCTGCGCCCGTGGCTGGCGGCCCAGCGCCTGATGACCGCCGCCGCCCTGCGCGATGTGCCCGATGGTCGCCTGGTGCGCGCCTGTGGTCTGGTCACCACCCGCCAGCGCCCGGGCACCGCCAAGGGTGTGGTCTTTGTCACGCTGGAGGATGAAACCGGCACCGTGCAGGTCATCGTCTGGAAAGCCCTGCGCGAACGCCAGCGCGCGCCCCTGTTGCAGGCCCGCCTGCTGGCGGTGTACGGGCGCTGGCAGCGCACTGGCGAGGACGACACACACGTTGTCACCCACCTGATTGCCCAGCACCTCGTCGATCTGACACCCCATCTGCACGGGCTGGCCACCCACAGCCGCGATTTCCGCTGAACCACCCCTACACTGCGGCCAACCACCTCATGCCCATCGTCCGTCTCCAACCCCCACACGCCCAGGCCTACCGCGCGCTGATGCTCGACGCCTACGCCCGCCACCCCGACGCCTTCACCTCCAGCGCGGCCGAGCGCGCGGCCTTGCCGCTGGCCTGGTGGGCCGCGCGCCTTTCGCCGGCCGACGACGCGCCCGAGGCCGTCTGGGCCGCCATGGACGGCGAGAACTTGCAGGGCGTGGCCGGCCTGTCTTTCGAGCGCCGCGACAAAGTGCGCCACAAGGCCACCTTGTTTGGCATGTATGTGCGGCCTGACGTGCGCGGCCAGGGCCTCGGGCGCCAGCTCGTCGCCGCCGTGCTGGCGCACGCCCACACCCGCCCGGAGATCTCCGTGCTGCAACTCACCGTCACCGAAGGCAATGCGGGCGCCGTCGCGCTTTACCGCTCGGCTGGCTTCGAGACCTGGGGCCGCGAGCCCTGGGCTGTGCGGGTGGGCGAAGGCTTCGTCCACAAGCAACACATGTGGTGCCCGTTGAACGCACAGGCGCTTGGACACAACCATGCGTGAGGTGCATCGGCTGCAACTGGTGGCGCTGGTGCGCCAGTGTCCCGAGCTGATGCATGCCTTGCGGGCGGGCCGATCATTGGGGCTGTCGTCCTGGTGCATCGGTGCCGGTGTGCTGCGCAACCTGGTGTGGGACCACCTGCATGGCCATGGTGAGGCCACTCCTTGCGATGACTTGGACCTGGTCTACTTCGACCCCGATGACCTGAATCCAGCCACCGAAGCGCGTTTGCGTGCGCAGCTGCTGTCTTGTTGTCCGAACTCGGTTTGGGATGTCACCAACCAGGCCGCCGTCCACCTGTGGTACGCGACCCGATTTGGCCAAGAGGTTGAGCCCTTGCCATCCTTGGTGGATGGCCTGGCCACCTGGCCGGAATATGCCACCGCCGTCGGTGTGTGTCTGACGGCCCAAGACGAGATTGAGGTGCTTGCCCCCTTCGGGCTAGATGATCTCTTCAACATGCTTGTGCGCCACAACCCGGCCCGCGTCAGCGCCGACGCTTATCGGAGCCGCGTGCTGGCCAAGCGCTTCGCGCAACGTTGGCCGCGTGTGGTGGTGTTTGATGCCGTGAATTGCCGTTAGCCGGAACGCCCATCATCACCCACACCCCGGCATCTGGAGTCTTGCGCCCGCGTACTGCGGCTCTGCAAAACCACAGCGCTGTGTCATGTTGATTGCCCAAACACCAGTGGGCCATGGACGGGATCAGGGGGGCGCTCAGACGCGCGCTGCCTCGTAAAGCTCCAGCGGCAGCCCATCCGGATCGGCAAAAAACACAAAACGCCGCTGGGTGTATTCGTCCAGCCGCACCGCCTCGACCACCACGCCCTGTGACTCCAGCCGCTGCTTGCAGGCCCCCACGTCATCCACCTCGAAGGCCAGGTGGCGCAAGCCCCTGGCCTCGGGGTAGGACGGGCGGGGTGGGGCGTCGGGGAAGGAGAACAGCTCGAGCTGGCTGCCGTCGGGCAGGGCCAGGTCCAGCTTGTGGGACTGGCGCTGGGCACGGACGTTCTCGGCCACCACCCGCAGCCCCAGCACCTCGGTGTAGAAGTGTTTGGACCTCGCGTAGTCCGAGCAGATGATGGCGGCATGGTGTATGCGTTTGAGCATGGGCCGCCCGCGTCAGCCCATGTTGCGGATCAGGCCGACCATCACGCCTTCGATCTCGAAGCCGTCGGCCGGCCCGATCACCATGGGCTGGAAGTCGGGGTTGGCGGGGTGCAGTTCGATGTGGCCACGCTGGCGCACCAGGCGCTTGACGGTGACTTCGTCGCCGAGCCTGGCCACCACGATCTGCTGGTGCAGGGCTTCGCGGGTGGTGTGCACGGCCAGCAGGTCGCCGTCGAGGATGCCGGCATCGCGCATGGACAGTCCGCGCACGCGCAGCAGGTAGTCGGGGCGGCGGCTGAAGAGGCGCTGCTCCACCGTGAACGTGCTCTCCACGTGGGCCTGCGCCAGGATGGGCACGCCCGCGGCCACACGGCCGATCAGGGGCAGGGTGAGCTGCTGCAGTTCGGGCAGGCCGAGTGGCATCTGGCGGGGCGTGGGGTGGCTGCCGGTGCGCAGGCGGATGCCACGCGAGGTGTTGCCGACCAGCTCGATCACGCCCTTGCGCGCCAGGGCGCGCAGGTGCTCCTCGGCCGCGTTGGCCGACCTGAAGCCGAAGGCGGTGGCGATCTCGGCGCGGGTGGGCGGGGCGCCGGTTTCGGCCATGGTGTCCTCGATCAGCGTCAGGATGTCCTGCTGGCGGAGGGTGAGCTTGACCGGTTCGTTCATGGGGTGGTGACTCCAATGTGTCGCAACTGTATCAATATACAGCGCTTTCCCATGATAACTTGCGCGTTTCGATTTCCCATCCCGCCAACCCCAACGGAATGCCCCCATGAGCGACATCCTCGTCCACACCGAAGCCGGCGTCTGCACCATCACCTTCAACCGCGCCGACAAGAAGAACTCGATCACCGCGGCCATGTACGCAGCGCTGGCCGACGCGCTGGTCGCCGCCGAGGCCGATGCGGCCGTGCGTGTGGTGGTCTTCCAGGGCCACGAGGCGGTGTTCAGCGCCGGCAACGACATCGCCGATTTCCTCAACGCACCGCCCAACAACGAGGGCGCGCCGGTGTTCCGTTTCCTGCGCGGCATTGCCCAGTTCCCCAAGCCGGTGGTGGCCGCCGTCTGCGGTCCGGCGGTGGGCATAGGCACCACCATGCTGTTCCATTGCGATCTGGTCTACGCGGGCGACAACGCCGCCTTCGCCATGCCTTTTGTCAACCTGGGCCTGTGTCCCGAGGCCGCGTCCAGCCTGCTGGTGCCGCAGATGATGGGTTACCACCGTGCCGCCGAGGCGCTGCTGCTGGGCGAGCCCTTCATGGCCGAGGCCGCGCTGGAGGTGGGACTGGTCAACAAGGTGCTGCCGCCCACCGAGGCCAATGCCTACGCCCAGACCGTGGCCCGCAAGCTCGCGGCCAAGCCCATGAGCGCGCTCCTGCAGACCAAGCAGCTCATGAAGAAGGGCCAGACCGCGCTGGTGCTGGCGCAGATGAACGAGGAGGCCACGCACTTTGGTCGCATGTTGACGGAGCCCGCCGCGCGCGAGGCCTTTGGCGCCTTCATGGAAAAGCGCAAGCCGGATTTCTCCAAGCTCTGATCCCTCCAAGGAGGCCCGCCCATGGACTGCATGCTGCTGATCATCGAACCCACCGGCCAGCGCGCCACCCGCACCGAGGCCGAGGGCCAGGCGGCCTACCAGAGCATGCTGGACTTCGCGGCCGGCCTGCGGGCGCAGGGCAAGCTCAAGGCGGCCGAGTCGCTGGCGTCACACGCCAGCGCGGTGCGGGTGCACACCGGCGGCGGCCACCCGCAGGTGCTTGACGGCCCCTTCGCCGAGGCCAAGGAAATGATCGGCGGCTTTTTCCTGCTGGATTGCACCGACATGCGGGAGGCGGTGGCCATCGCCCAGCGCTGCCCGGCGGCGGCCTGGGCCACGGTCGAGGTGCGCTCGCTGGCGCCCTGTTTCGACGACAGCCGCGCGGCGGCCTGAGCCACCGCCCGCGCCACCACACGCTTCGAGCCCTGCGTGTGGGCTCGGGTCCCGGCACCGTGCCCGGGGTGGGGCGCCCGCCGCCCTCGTCCATCTGTGTGATTGACGATTTTTTACAAATGTGGTTAAGCTTGCTAACGGTCCCGGCTGTTCATTTTTGGCAGTTGGATTTGCGCTTCGCGCCCGTCCTCCACCACCACAAGCAGCGCATGCAAGTCATACAAACGAGACACAAGTACCAGGATGGGCTGCTGGTTCGGCACCTGCAGGCGTTTCTGGGCGACACCGATCCGGCCGCCATCGACCTGTTGCGCGAGCACCTGGAATGGATAGAGGTCGGCAGCGGTGAAACGTTGATGGAGCAGGGCGACCCGGGCGACTCGATGTACCTGGCGATCAGCGGGCGCCTGCGTGCCTACATCCGCGACGAGAACGGCGAGCAGCGCGCGGTGCGCGAACTCGCGCGCGGGCAGGTGATTGGCGAGATGAGCCTCTACACCGGGGCGCCGCGTTCGGCCACCGTGGTGGCCATCCGCGATTCGGTGCTGATCCGGCTGAACAAGACCGCCTTCAACCACCTGCTGGCCAGCAGCGCGCAGGCCTCCATCGGCCTGACCGGCCAGCTCATCCGCCGCCTGCAGACCGAACACGCGCGGGTGTCGGCCGACAAACCGGTCACGATCGCGCTCATGGCCATCACCGACGGCGTCAACGTGGCGGGATTGGGTGCCCAGTTGGCCACCCACATGGCGCGGGCTGGCCGCGTGCAGGTGGTGGACTCGGCGCTGATGCGCCAGCGCCTGTTGGCCCTGGGGCTGTCCGACAGTGAAGGCGATGGCGCCCACGACAGTGCCGAGGTGCGGCGCCAGGTCGCCATGGTGCTCGACCAGATCGAGGCCGAGAACGACTTCGTGCTGCTGGTGGCCGATGCCACCCCTTCGCCGTGGACCCACCGCTGCGCGCGCCACTGCGACGAACTGCTGCTGCTGGTCGACACCCGCCAGCCGGCGCGGCTGCACCCCATCGAGACCGACTTCCTCATGCTGCGCCCCCCGCGTGCCGAGGCCGCCCATGTGCTGGTGCTGCTGCACGACGACGACGACCAGACCCCGGTCAAGACCCGGGCCTGGCTGGACCGCCGCCCGGTGGCCGACCACGTGCACCTGCGCCGTGGCGCCGAGCGCGACATGGCCCGGTTGGCGCGGCTGCAGACCCGCACCGCGGTGGGCCTGGTGTTCGCCGGTGGCGGAGCCCGTGGCCTGTCGCAGCTGGGCATCTACCGTGCCTTGCAGGAACATGGCATCGAGGTCGACTGCGTCGGTGGCACCAGCATAGGCGCCATCATGGCCATGCTGGTGGCCTCCGACCAGCCGCTGGACGACCTGATGGCGGTGACCCGCAAGGCCTTTGGCAGCAACCCCACGGGCGACTTCAACTGGCTGCCGCTGATCTCGCTGATCAAGGGCCACCGCCTGCGCCAAGTGGTCAAGGAGTCGATGCAGACGTTGTTCAACGGCGACCCCAACGTCGAGGATCTGTGGAAGAACTACTACTGCATCGCCACCAATTACTCCACCGCCAGCGAGGTGGTGTTGCGCCGTGGCAACCTGGGCCGGGCCATCCGGGCCAGCATCGCCATCCCGGGAGCCCTGCCGCCGGTCATCCACGACGGTGATCTGTTGTGTGACGGTGGCACTTTCAACAATTTTCCGGTCGATGTGATGCGAAAAATGCGAGGAGTGGGCACGGTGCTCGGCGTGGATCTGAGCTTCAAGAAGCCCCGAAAAATCACGTTCAACGAGGTGCCCGGCACCTGGGCACTGCTGCGCGACAAGCTGCGCCCGCGCGCGCGGCGTCGCTACAAGCTGCCGTCCATGGCCGCCTTGCTGATGAATGTGACCATTCTGTACAGTGTGTCGCGGCAGCGCGAGGTCGAGGCCCTGACCGATGTTTATTTCAATCCGCCGTTGGACCGCGTGGGCATGCTGGCTTGGAATAAACTTGATCAAATCGTAAAACAAGGTTACACACACGGTAACGAAGTGTTGCAGTCCTTGGATCCCGCCCTGCTGAAGCGGGTTCGGGCGACCGCCATTTGACGTTTTTGGATGGTCCGGGTGTCTGCAGGGCTCAGCGCGGCAGACGGGTTCAAACGGGGACGGGCACCTGGGTGCCCGAGGATTGGAGTGAACATGTGGTGCAAACAAGCCTGGGTGGCGAGTGCGATGGCGGTGGCCTGCTGGTCCGCCAGCGCACAGGGCACGTCGGCGGATACGGCGGCCATCGGGTACGTCAAGACGGTCAGTGGTGAGGCCTTTGTGGTGACCGACGGCAAAAGCGTCGCCGCCAAGCCGGGCACGCCCCTGAAGGTGCGCGACACCATCCGCACCGGCGCCAACGCCAGCATGGGCATCACGCTCAAGGACAACACCGTCATGTCCTTCGGCCCGGCGACGCAGTTCGTGCTGGAGGAATACCTGTTTGCCCCCGCCAAGGGCGACGCCAAGCTGGGCGGTCGCCTGACCAGCGGCTCGCTGCACTACGTGTCGGGGCTGATCGCCAAGACCAAGCCCGATGCCGTGACGGTGAAGACCCCGACCGGCACCATC
This sequence comes from Hydrogenophaga sp. OTU3427, assembly GCF_038440225.1. NCBI lineage: Bacteria > Pseudomonadati > Pseudomonadota > Betaproteobacteria > Burkholderiales > Comamonadaceae > Hydrogenophaga > Hydrogenophaga sp. OTU3427. The sequence goes on from NZ_JASATI010000005.1 coordinate 53,223, forward strand.
GGTGCCCGTGGCACCCGTTTTGTGGCGGTGGTGTCGCAATGAACCGGCACATCCTGGCCCGGGCCGCGGTGGCGGCCATCTGCGGGGTGCTGCTGACCGGTGGCGTGGCCACGGCCCAGAACCTGCCTGAACCCATGCGCGAGGCCGCCCGCAAGGCCGTCAACAGCCACCCCAGCGTGCAGGCCAAGTGGCATGCCCTGCTGGGCACCACCGCGCGCCAGGAAGCCGAACGTGGCCCCATGCTGCCGCAGGTGGACCTGCACGCCAGCGTGGGCCGCGAATGGCAGGAGCGCCCCGGCAGCTCCACCGGCGGCTACACGCACACCAACGGCACGCTGTCACTGAACCAGATGCTGTACGACGGCGGTGCCGCCGGCGGCGCCGTGCGCCAGGCCGGTTTCGAGCGCCTGTCGCGCTACTACGGCCTGCTCGACAGCGCCGAGGCCATCGCCCTGGCGGCGGTGCTCGCCTACGCCGATCTGGCGCGCGCCACTGAACTGGTGGAGCTGGCCAAGCGCAACTACGTGGAGCACAAGCTGGTCAACCAGCAGCTGACCGAGCGCGAGAGTGGCGGCGTGTCGCGCCGCGCCGACGTGGAACAGTCCCTGGGGCGTCTGGCCCTGGCCGAATCCAACCTGGCCGAGGAGCTGGCGGGCCACCAGCGCGCCGCGCAGGCCTACCTGCACGCGGTGGGCGAGCTGCCCCCGGCCAACGTGCCCGAATTGGCGGCCAGCGTGGGCTTGCCGGTGCCTGCTGGCAACGTGCCCGAGGCCTTGTCGCAGGCCCTGCGCCAGAGCCCGCGCCTGTGGATGGCGGTGGAGAACGTGCGCGCCAGCCGTGCGGCGGTGGACGTCTACCGCAGCGCCAACCGGCCGCGCCTGGACCTGCGGGCCAGCCAGTCGCTGGACCGCAACCTCGATGGCGTGCGCGGCCGTTCCCGCGACGCGGTGATCGAGCTGCTGCTGCGTTTCAACCTCTACCGCGGTGGCGGCTACGAGGCCCGTGTGGTGCAGGCGGCCGAGGCGATGAACCAGGCGCTGGACAACCAGGAGGCCACCTGCCGCGACCTGCGCCAGACCCTGGCCATCACCCTCAACGAGGTCAACACCCAGCGCGAGCAGACCCAGTTGCTGGACACTCAGCGCCTGGCCACCGAGAAGGTGCAGGCGGCCTACCAGCAGCAGTTCAACATTGGCCAGCGCACCCTGCTGGACCTGCTGGACACGCAGAACGAGGCCTTTGAAGCCAGCCGCGCCTACACCCGCGCCCGCTATGCCCTGTTCGCCGCGCAGGCCAAGGTGCTCGCGTCCACCGGCCGCCTGGGACCGGCGCTGGGCATCACCCGCGAAGGCATGCCCAGCGCCAGCGACATGGGGCAGGATCAGCCCGAAATCGATCCAGGCAGCCTGTGCTCACCGGAGTCCGTGGCCCTGGTCGCGGTCGACAAGACGCCGCCGCCGCGCCCGGTGCCGCTGCCACGTTCGTATGTGGTGCTGCTGCAGAACGCCGACGGCACCACCGGCAAGGTGGTGGTTGCGGGCGACAAGGGCACGATCGAGCTGGGGCAACCCCGCGATGCCTCGGCCCTTGACGGTTCGCGCCAGCCCTACGCCGTGCCCGACGACATGCTGGCCCGCGACACCGGTCGCGCCATCGACGGCAGCCCGATCGCTCCGCAGGTTTTCCTGCTGAATTTCGAGAAGGGCAGCACCAAGCTGACGCCGCAGTCGCAGGCCATGATGGACCGCGTCTTCGGCAGCGTGCGCGAGCGCACCAGCACCGACGTGTCCATCGTGGGCCACACCGACACGCTGGGCAGCGCGGCCTCCAACCAGTCGCTGTCGCTGCGCCGTGCCGAGTCGGTCAGCCGCATGCTCAAGCCGGTGGCTTCGCGCATCGTGGCCATGGACATCGGCGGCATGGGCGAGACCAGCCCGGTGGTGCCGACGGCCGACAACGTCTCGGAGCCCCGCAACCGGCGGGTGGAGTTGACGGTGCGCTGACCATGTTTCTTGCTGTCACATCAGGTCGGTCGACGTGACAGGGGGTGGCACAGGGTGGGAAAGGGCGGCAGTGGACCGCCCTTCTTATTTTTCGTTCATGACGATCACTTCACCGCTTTCGCCCTGCCGCAGTCGCTGCAGGTGCAGCGCCACCAGCGGGTCGTCCGGGCGTTGGCGGGCCAGGGCCTCGAAGGCGCCCAGCGCGCCGGGGTCGGACTGGGCCATCAGACCGTAGGCGGCTTCGTAGGCGGGCACCGCCGCCGCCTCGGCGGGCTCGAACGGCAGGCCGTTGTTGAGCGGCTGGTAGACCAGCAGCGAGCGGCTCTTGCCCTTGAGCGTGAGCCGGCCCACGCGGCGCACCTGGGCGCCGGGCACGCCGGCGATCACGTCCTCGGACATGCAGACCCGGGTGCCCAGATGCTTGTTGACGCTTTCCAGACGCGCGGCGGTGTTCACCGGGTCGCCCAGCGCGCGGTAGTCGAAGATGGTGCTGCCGCCGAAGTTGCCCACGATCACCTCGCCGCAGTGCACGCCCACCCGGGTGTGGCCAAAGGGGATGCCACGCGCCTGCAGGTCCAGCGCGTATTGGGTGGCGTAGCGCTGCATGGCCAGCGCGCAGTCGTGTGCGCGCTGCTGGTGGTCAGGCTGGCGCACCGGCGCCGAAAACATGATGGCCACCGCGTCGCCCACGATGCGGTCCAGCGTGCCCTCGTGGGCAAAGGCGATGTGGATCATTTCGTCCAGGTAGCGGTTGAGCAGGGCCACCGCCTCGCCCGGGTCGATCTTCTCCATCAGGGTGGTGAAGCCGGCCAGGTCGGTGAAGACAAAGCTGCACGTCTGGCGGCGCCCGCCCAGTTCCAGCGCGTCGGGGTTGTCGACGATGTGGCGGACCAGGTTGGGCGAGACGTAGCGCGAGAAGGCCTCGCGCACCCAGCGCTGGCGCCGTTCGCTGGTGAAGTGGTGCACCGTGCTGGCCACCAGGAAGGCGGCAAAGATGCCCAGCGAGGGCACGACGGCGTCGACCAGCAGGTGGTGGGTCGAAAACGCGTACCAGCCGCCCCACAGGCTGCCTGCCAGCGAGGTTGCCAGCAGCAGTGCCGAGTACAGGGCGCCGCCGTACATGGCGAGCAGGCCCACGACCAGTCCGCCGACGACCAGCGTCAGGGCCTCGACCGCCATGGCCCAGCTGGGGCGGTAGAGGAAGCTGTCGGTGAGCGCCTGCTCCAGCAGCTGGGCGTGGGCCTCCACGCCGGGGATCACACCGCCCAGCGGCGAGAAGCGCAGGTCCATCAGGCCCTGGGCCGAGCTGCCGAAGAGGATGAGCCGGCCTTCGATCTCGCCCGGCGCCACCTCGCCGCTGAGCAGCTTCCAGGCCGGGATGATCCGCTCGCGGCGCAGCGGCGCGTAGTGCACCCAGGCCTCGCCGTTGCGGGTGGTGGGCACCACCACGTTGCCGATGCGGATTTCCGCGATGCCCGGGTTGGTCGAGGGCGCCATGCGGATCAGGTAGTTGGGCGCGCCCTGGCCCACGCGCAGCATCTCGGTGACCAGGGTGGGCAGGATCCGGTCGCCCACGCGCAGCACCAGCGGCACGCGCCGCACCACGCCGTCGTCGTCGGGCACGAAGGTCAGCGCGCCGACGGCGCTGGTGTGCTCGCCCAGCACGGACAGCGGCGCCACCACGCTGCCGAAGCGGTGCAGGTAGGGCAGGGGCGAGTCGCCCATGGTCACGGGGCTGGGCACCGGCATGTGGGCCGGCAGGCTGCCGTCGCCGCGGCGTTCGAGCGAAAAACCCAGCACCACGCCGCCCTGGCTCAGTTGCCGGGCCAGCACCGTGTCGTTGTCGGGCAGACCGGACAGCAGCTTGCGCACACCGGGCGGCACCGGCCAGTCGGCGCTGACCGCGGCCGGCGAGGTGCGGTCGGGTTCGGCGAACACGATGTCGAAGCCGATGGCCGCCGCCTGGTGGGCCTGCAGCCGCGCCACCAGCTCGGCGATGCGGTAGCGTGGCCAGGGCCATTGGCCGAGCTTGGCCAGGCTGTCCTCGTCGATGTCGACGATGCGCACGGCGGTGTCCTGGTACACCCGGGGCTGCAGCCGCTGGTACTCGTCCCACAGGGCGTGACGCAGCGTACGCACCAGCGGCGGGTCGGCCAGCAACACGGCCGTCATCAGCGCCACGGCCAGCAGGGGTGCCAGCACGTTCAGGTGTCGGATCTTGCGCAGGATTTTTCGCATCGTGATGGGGCGTGTCGGTTGAGCGCGGGTTTACGGCATGCCGGCATGCCGACGCCACCGGCTAACATTAAATGACAAAAAACGAAGCGAACGGCTGTCCGTTCACGCCGAGTGGCCTGCCGGATGGCCGGTCGCAGATCTGAGGCCCTCAACGAATGAAGCAGAGCTTGGACAAGAGCGCCTCCCGGCTGGAGGGGGCGGCCGCGGTGCGCTGGCGGCCCTTGCACCTGCTGGCCGCGCTGGAGGCGGTGGCCCTGGCCCTGCCCACCACACTGGGGGGCGTGATGCTCGTGTTTGCCCAGGTGGGCACGGCGTATCTGGCCAGCGGCATCCTGGCGGCCATGCTGGGACTGGTGTTGCTGCACTTGCTCAGCCTCAGCTCCACCCGGCCGGCGATGTTTGCCGCCCGCCTGTTCGAGGCCACCACGCTAGCGGCGATCCTGGGACAGTTGCGCCTGCAGCTGCCGGGCTGGGGCCTGCAGGACACGCCGGAAGTGCGCATGGCCTTCCTGTGCCTGATCGCCGCCGGTGCCGGCCTGGTGACCGGCGTGCTCTACCTGTTGCGGGCCGACCGCCTGACGCGCTACATCCCGGCGCCGGTCTTCAGCGGTTTTTCCAACAGCATCGCCGCCTTGCTGCTGATGTCCCAGCTGGGCACGCTGCTGCGCCTGTGGCAGGGTGGGGAGTCGGCCTGGCTGCTGGCGGTCCTGGCTGTCACCGCGGCGACCTGCATGCTGGGCTCGCGCCTGCGGCTGCCGACGCTGCCCGCCGCCGCCGTGGGCCTGGGCGTGGGTGCCTTGCTGGCGCAGGCGCTGGGCGCGCTTGGTCACCCGTCGCTGACCCTGGCCGGCGGGGCGCTGCCCACCACCGTGCCCCTGATGCTGGCCGACTTCCACGCCCTGTCCGATGCGGCGGTACGGCACTTGGCCGTGCTGGGCCACGTGCTGGTGCAGGCCTTCATCCTGGGGGTCATGGCCTTCATCAACACCACGGTCACGCTCGAAGCCGTCAGCCTGCGGGACGGCCAGCGTTTTGTGGGTGTCGGTCCGCGCCTGCTGCAGTCCCTGGGCGTCTCGCTCGCCTCGCTGCTGGGCTCGCCGGTGCTGACGGTGTCCCAGCAGGCATCGCTGGCGGCGCAGCGCACCGTCCGGCTGCGGCCGGTGACGGTGTTCTGGACCGCGCTGCTGTTTGCCCTGGCCTATGCCTCGGGCCTGGTGCTGTGGATGCCCGTGGCCGCCGTGTGTGGCGTGATGCTGGCCGATGCCTGGTTTTTTGTCGACCGGGGGTCGGCCCGCCAGCTGGGCCGCTGGCTCACGCGCAAGCCGCTGTCGGCCAACGCGCGGGAGGACCTCGCCCTGGTGGTGGCCGTCACCTTCACTGCCGTGGCGGTCAACATGGTGGTGGCGGTGGTGGTGGGCATCGTGCTGGGGCTGCTGCTGTTCGCCATGCGCAACGCCCGCAAGCCGGTGCGCCACGTGTGGAGCGGGCACCAGGTGCGGTCCAACTGCGCGCGCCCGCGCGCCGAGCTGCTGGCGCTGGACGCCGTGGCCCACCACATCAAAGTGTTCGAACTGGAAGGCGATCTGTTTTTCGCCTCGGCCGGGGCCTTGCAGGAAACGGTGGAGGCTCAGGTCCAGGACGGCCAGTGGGTGGTGCTCGACTGGAGCCGCACCCGCCATGTGGACACCAGCGTGGTGCAGGTGGTGGCGCGCCTGCACAGCGTCTTGCCGCGCCGCCACGTCGTCTTGCTGCATGCCGGCGTGCGGGCCAGCGGGCCGCTGGCCGAAGCCATGGCCGACGCGGTGCCCCCTGGCGCCACCCACGCCGACCTGGACCGCGCGCTGGAGGTGGCTGAAAACGCCTTGCTGGTGGGCACGGCGGGCCGCGCCCAGTCGCCGGACGGTGGAGCGCCGGAGGCCACGGTCGGTTTCCTGCGCGGGCTGGACGAGGCCGACCGGCAGCGGCTGGTGGCCGCCATGCGCACGGTGCGCTACCGCGCCGGCCAGACCGTGTTGCGCGAGGGCGACCCAAGCGACGAACTGATGCTGGTGCTGGAAGGCTCTGCCAGCGTGGTGGTGCGGGGCCCCCAGGGCGCGGACATCCGCCTGTCCACGGTGTTGCCCGGCGCCACGCTGGGGGAGATCGGTTTCCTGGACCGGGCGCCACGCTCCGCGGAGGTGGTGGCCACGACCGATCTGGTGCTGGCCTGCCTGGACCGGGCGCAGTTTGATCAGATGGGGGCGGACCACCCGCGCATCGTGCAGCGGCTGCTGGCCAACATCGCCGTCGACATCGCGGCGCGCCTGCGTTCCGTCAGTGCCATGGTGGCGGCCCGCAACCGGGTCTGAGCACGGCGGCCATCACCCCACCGGGCATCGGATGTTGTGCCCGCGCAATAGCCCCGGCGCCATCACGCCCGGCCGCGCTGGCTAGAATGGATTCATGGTCACCAAACCCGTGAAACCCGAACCCGTCACGCCCCCAGCCGGAGGGGATGACTCGGTCGTGCTCGAACGCATCGCCCAGCGCACCCAGCCGCCGCACATGTACCAGGTGGTCCTGCTCAACGACGACTTCACCCCGATGGAGTTCGTGGTGCTGGTCATCCAGGAATTTTTCAACAAGGACCGCGAGACGGCGACCCAGATCATGCTCAAAATACACCTGCAAGGCAAAGGCGTCTGCGGCGTGTTTTCGCGTGACGTCGCTGCGACCAAGGTCGATCAGGTGCTGGACGCGGCCCGCCAGGCGGGGCATCCGCTGCAGTGTGTGAGCGAGCCGGTTGAATAAACCGGGTTCGCCCCAAGCTGCCCAACGATTGGATTTTTGTAAAGGAAGTGCCCCATGATTGCCCAGGAACTTGAAGTCAGCTTGCACATGGCCTTTGTCGAGGCCCGGCAACAGCGGCACGAATTCATCACGGTGGAGCACCTGCTGCTCGCGCTGCTGGACAACCCCAGCGCGTCCGAGGTGCTCAAGGCCTGCTCGGCCAACATCGATGATCTGCGCAAGTCGCTGACCAATTTCATCAAAGACAACACGCCCCAGGTGGCCGGCACCGACGAGGTGGACACGCAGCCCACGCTGGGTTTCCAGCGCGTGATCCAGCGCGCCATCATGCACGTGCAGAGCACGGGCAACGGCAAGAAGGAAGTCACCGGCGCCAACGTGCTGGTGGCGATCTTCGGCGAGAAGGACTCGCACGCCGTCTACTACCTGCATCAGCAGGGCGTGACGCGCCTGGACGTGGTCAACTTCATCGCCCACGGCATCCGCAAGAGCGACCCGCCCGAGCCCACCAAGTCCAACGAGGCGGCGCCCGAGAACGAGGAGAGCGGCGAAAGCAAGGGCAACGAGAAGGCTTCGCCGCTGGAGCAGTTCACGCTCAACCTCAACCAGGCGGCCAAGGACGGCAAGATCGACCCGCTGATCGGCCGTGAGTACGAGGTCGAGCGCGTGATCCAGATCCTGTGCCGCCGCCGCAAGAACAACCCGCTGCTGGTGGGCGAGGCCGGCGTGGGCAAGACCGCCATCGCCGAGGGCCTGGCCTGGCGCATCACCCAGAAGGACGTGCCCGAGATCCTGGCCGAGTCCACCGTCTACTCGCTGGACATGGGCGCGCTGCTGGCCGGCACCAAGTACCGTGGTGATTTCGAGCAGCGCCTGAAAGGCGTGCTCAAGTCGCTCAAGGACAAGCCGCACGCCATCCTGTTCATCGACGAAATCCACACCCTGATCGGGGCCGGCGCGGCCTCGGGTGGCACGCTGGACGCGTCCAACCTGCTCAAGCCGGCGCTGTCCAGCGGCAACCTCAAGTGCATCGGTGCCACCACCTTCACCGAGTACCGCGGCATCTTCGAAAAAGACGCGGCCCTGAGCCGCCGTTTCCAGAAGGTCGACGTGGTCGAGCCGACGGTGGAGCAGACGGTGGAAATCCTCAAGGGCCTCAAGTCCCGCTTCGAGGAACACCACAGCGTGAAGTACGCCGCCGCCGCCCTGCAGGCCGCGGCCGAGCTCAGCGCCAAGTACATCAACGACCGCCACCTGCCCGACAAGGCGATCGACGTCATCGACGAGGCCGGTGCGGCCCAGCGCATCCTGGCGCCCTCCAAGCGCAAGAAGACCATCAGCAAGACCGAGATCGAGGAGATCGTCGCCAAGATCGCCCGCATCCCGCCGGCCAACGTGTCCAACGACGACCGCGGCAAGCTGCAGACGCTGGAGCGCGACCTGCGCAGCGTGGTGTTTGGCCAGGACAAGGCGCTGGAGGTGCTCGCCGGTGCCGTCAAGATGGCGCGCTCGGGCCTGGGCAAGGGCGACAAGCCCATCGGCTCCTTCCTGTTCAGCGGCCCCACCGGCGTCGGCAAGACCGAAGCCGCCAAGCAGCTGGCCTACATCATGGGCATCGACCTGATCCGCTTCGACATGTCGGAGTACATGGAGCGCCACGCGGTCAGCCGCCTGATCGGCGCGCCTCCGGGCTACGTGGGTTTTGACCAGGGCGGCCTGCTGACCGAGGCCATCACCAAGAAGCCCCACGCGGTGCTGCTGCTTGACGAAATCGAGAAGGCGCACCCGGACATCTTCAACGTGCTGCTTCAGGTCATGGACCACGGCACCCTGACCGACAACAACGGACGCAAGGCCGACTTCCGCAACGTCATCATCATCATGACGACCAACGCGGGCGCCGAGACCATGAACAAGGCGACCATCGGTTTCACCAACCCGCGCCAGGCCGGCGACGAGATGGGCGACATCAAGCGCCTGTTCACGCCCGAGTTCCGCAACCGCCTCGATGCGATCGTGAGTTTCAAGGCGCTGGACGAGAACATCATCCTGCGCGTGGTCGACAAGTTCCTGCTGCAGCTCGAAACCCAGCTGGCCGAGAAGAAGGTCGACGTCACCTTCACCGACAAGCTGCGCAAGCACCTGGCCAAGAAGGGTTTCGATCCGCTGATGGGCGCGCGCCCGATGCAGCGCCTGATCCAGGACACGATCCGCCGGGCCCTGGCCGACGAGCTGCTGTTCGGTCGCCTGACCGAAGGTGGCCGCCTGACGGTGGACATCGGCGACGTGGCCGAGGGCAGCGACGCCGCACCCGAGGTCTTGCTCGACATTCAGCCGCTGCCGCCCAAGGGCCGCGCCAAGGCCGAGCCGACCGAGCCGGAAGAGGCCGCGGCGGCCGACTGAAAGCACATGGCCCCCACGCTCCGCCGCTGACGCGGGTCGCTGCCCCCCAAGGGGGCGCGTCCTTGCTTGGGGCGGCCCGGCGTGGCGGACGGAATGACGGCCCCCACGCTCCGCCGCTGACGTGGGTCGCTGCCCCCCAAGGGGGGGCGTCCTTGCTTGGGGCGGCCCGGCGTGGCGGACTTGGGCTGTCGGCGGTTACGATCAAAAGGCCGGTGCATGGCGCACCGGCCTTTTTTCATGAGCCGCATGACGCACACCTTCCTCTGGCACGACTACGAAACCTTTGGTGCCAACCCCCGGCGCGACCGCCCGGCGCAGTTCGCCGGCATACGCACCGACGCCGAGCTCAACGAGATCGGCGAGCCCATGATGTTCTACTGCCAGCCGGCGGTGGACGTGTTGCCCGATCCCGAGTCCTGCCTGATCACCGGCATCACGCCGCAGCACTGCGCCGAACACGGTCTGATCGAAAACGATTTCGCCAGCCGCATCGAGGCGGCGCTGGGCCAGCCGGGCACCATAGGCGTGGGTTACAACACCATCCGCTTCGACGACGAGTTCACCCGCTACCTGTTCTGGCGCAACCTGATCGACCCGTACGCACGCGAGTGGCAGAACGGCTGCGGCCGCTGGGACCTGCTCGATGTGGTGCGCATGGCCTACGCGCTGCGGCCCGAAGGCATTGCGTGGCCCACCAAGCCCGATGGCAAACCCAGCTTCAAGCTCGAAGACCTGGCGCGCGCCAATGGTCTGGTGCACGAGGCGGCGCACGATGCCTTGTCCGACGTGCGCGCCACCATCGCGCTGGCGCGCCTGATCCGCGACAAGAACCCCAAGCTGTTCGACTTCTGCCTGGGCCTGCACAAGAAGGACCGCGTGGCCGCCGAACTGGGCCTGCCGGCCTCGCGCGAATCGGCCCGACCTTTCCTGCATGTCTCGGGCATGTTCCCGCCCGAGCGGGGGTGCCTGGCCGTGATGTGGCCGCTGGCCAGCCACCCTGTCAACAAGAACGAGCTGATCGCCTGGGACCTGGGCGCCGACCCGGCCGAACTCGCGCGCCTGAACGCCGACGAGATCCGGCTGCGGCTCTACACCCGCAGCGCCGACCTGCCCGAGGGCGTGGCCCGGCTGCCCATCAAGACCGTGCACCTCAACAAATCCCCCATGGTGGTGGGCAACCTGAAAACGCTGCGGCCCGAGCTGGCGCAGCGCTGGGGCCTGGACCTGGAGCAGGCGCTGCGGCACGCGGCGGTGGCGCGCGACCTGCCCGACATGAGCGCCATCTGGGCCCAGGTGTTCCAACGCGTGCCGTCGACCGAGGCCGTGGACGTGGAGCACGACCTCTATGGTGGCTTCATCGGCAACGGCGACCGTCGCCGTCTCCAGGCCCTGCGCACGCTCACCCCGGCGGAATTGGCCCTGGACAAGACCGGTTTCGACGACGAACGCCTGGCAGAGCTGGTGTTCCGCTGGCGCGCCCGCAACTGGCCCGATGCGCTGCGGCCGGAGGAGGCGCAGCGCTGGGCCGCTCATTGCGCCGACCGGCTGCTGCACGGGGCGGCCGGCGCCACCACCATCGAGGCCCTGTGTGCCCGCATCGACGAGCTGGCGGAGCTGGCCAGCGAAAAAGGTGACGAACGTGCCGAGGCCATCCTCGGCGCGCTCTATGATTACGCCGATGCCGTGGCGCCAGACGCCTGACGGCCGGTTCGCCCGCCGCACGGGTGTGGTTTGGCGGGATGTGGGAGACGTCTGATGCGAAGTGTGATGTGGGGCCGCCTGGTGCTGGCCCTGGGGATGGTGTGGGGCGGCGTCAGCCAGGCCGCCGCGCCGGTGTTCGTGCTCAATTCGCTGGATGCCGACGTGAGCGTGGTGGACCCGCGCACCTGGACCGAGGTGCGCCGCATCCCGACCGGCAAGGAGCCCCACCACCTCTACCTCACGCCGGACGAGAAATCGGTCATCGTGGCCAACGCGCTCAGCGACTCGCTGACCTTCATCGATCCGCGCACGGCCGAGGTGCAGCGCACGGTCCGGGGCATCCTCGACCCCTACCAGCTGCAGTTCTCGCCCGACATGAAGTGGTTTGTCACGGCGGCCAACCGCCTCAACCACATCGACATCTACCGCTGGGACGGCCAGAACCCGACCCTGGTCAAGCGCATCCCCACCGGCAAGATCCCCAGCCACCTGTGGATTGACCCGCGCAGCACCACGTTGTGGGCCAGCATCCAGGGCGACGACGAACTCGTGACCATCGATCTGGCCACACAGACCCTGCGTTCGCGGGTCAAGACCGGCCCCATGCCGGCCGACGTCTTCGGCACGCCCGACGGCAAGACCTTGCTGGTGGGCCTGACCGGCGCCGCCGGGGTGGAGGTCTACGACGTCAGCGGTGCCCAGCCGCGCCTGCTCAAGACCATTGCCACCGGCAAGGGGGCGCATGCATTTCGCGCCGCCGGCGACGGCCGCCACGTGTTCGTGAGCAACCGGGTCGCCAACACCATCACCCGCATCGATTTCACGACCATGCAGGCGGTCAACAGCTTTGAGGCGCCGTCCGGCCCGGACTGCATGGACGTGTCCGCCGACGGCAAGACCCTGATGGTGGCCTCGCGCTGGGCCAAGAAGCTGACCGTGATCGATCTCGCCACCGGCAGCGTGGTGCGCCAGGTGAAGGTGGGCAAGTCGCCCCACGGGGTCTGGACACTGGACCATGCGGCTCGCCGCTGACGGCGTCCGCAGGCGCTTGCTGGCCGGGCTGCTGGCGCTGGCCTGCGTGCCGGCCAGCCACGCTGCGGAGGCGGGTTGCGCGAAGCCGCTGTACCTCACCTTCGACACCGGCCACATGGGCGTGGCCCCGCTGATCGCCGAGGTGCTGGCACGCCAGCAGGTGCTGGTCACGTTTTTTGGTGCCGACGAGCGCACCCAGGCCGGCGACGGCAGCCTGGGGCGGCATTGGGCGCCCTGGTGGCGCGCGCGCGCGGCCGAAGGCCATGCCTTCGCCTCGCACACGCTCGACCACGTGTACTGGCAGGCCGACGTGCCCGGCGATCCGCCGCGTTTCCGAGTCCGGGCCTCGGCGGGGCCGAACCAGGGCGACGTCCAGCTGTGGGACGCAGCGCGGTATTGTCGAGCCATCGAGCAGGGTGCGCAGCGGCTCGAGACCCTGACCGGCGTGAAGGCGCTGCCGCTGTTTCGTGCGCCCGGGGGCCGCACCTCGCCAGCGCTGCTGGCGGCGGCCAAGGCTTGCGGTTTCCAGCACGTGGGCTGGGCGCCGGCCGGCTTTCTGGGCGACGAGTTGCCCAGCGAACGCGTGAGCAACGCCCAACTGCTCGACAACGCCTTGCGCAAGCTGCGCAGCGGCGACATCCTGGTGGCGCACCTGGGCATCTGGTCGCGCCGCGACCCTTGGGCGCCGACGGTGCTCGAACCTCTGATCGAGGGCCTCAAGGCCAAGGGTTTCTGTTTCCGCACCCTGCGCGAACACCCTGACCACATCCGATGGAACAGCGCCCACGCCCGGTGAGCGCGGCGTCTTGCCAGCCTGTCTGACCATGGACTTCTTGATCGAACTGTTTGCAGTCGCCCAGCTGGCGTTGTTCGAAGCGGTGGTGCAGCCACTGAGCTTTGCCCTGGGCGCTGGCGACCTGCTGGAGCAGGCCTATGACGCCACCGGCTGGCTGCTGGTGGGTCTGCTGCAGTTGCTGGTGCTGCTGGTGCTGATTGCACCGCTGCAGCGCTGGCGGCCGGTGGAGGCCGTCACCGACCCGCGCGCGGTGCGGGTCGACGTGATCTACACCCTGGTCCACCGGCTGGGGTTGTTCCGGCTGTTCATGTTCTTCACCTTCGAGAACTGGGTGGAACTGGGCTTGAGCGAGTTGCGCGTGCTGGGCTGGCCCACGCTGCACCTGGACCAATGGTGGCCGGGCGTGACCGACGTGGCCTGGGTCAGTTTCCTGATCTACCTGGTGGCGTTCGACTTCCTCAATTACGCAATCCACCGCGCACAGCACCATTTTCACTGGTGGTGGTCGTTGCACGCCTTGCACCACTCGCAGCGGCAGATGACGATGTGGAGCGACAACCGCAACCACCTGCTGGACGACGTGCTGGTGGACATGGTGTGGGTGTTGGTGGCGTTGCTGATCGGTGTCGGGCCGGGACAGTTCGTGGCGCTGGTGGCTCTGGGCCAGCTCAGCGAAAGCCTGCAGCACGCCAACCTGCGGCTGTCCTTCGGCCGCTGGGGTGAACGCCTGTGGATCAGCCCGCGGTTTCACCGCGTGCACCACGGCATCGGCATCGGGCACGAGTCGACCGGGCGCGGCACCCTGGGCGGGCACAACTTCGGTGTGCTGCTGCCCTGGTGGGACATGCTGCTGGGCACCGCCGACCTCGACAGCGAGGTCGGGCCCACGGGTGTGCGCGACCAGGTGGAGCCGGACGCCCAGGGCCGGGTGCGCGATTACGGCGAGGGCTTCTGGGCCCAGCAATGGTTGGGCCTGCGGCGCCTGTTCGGGCGCGGGGCCGTGCCGCTCAGTCCGCCAGCAAGGCCGTGATGTGCCGCCAGTGCGCCGGCTCGACCGGCGTGATGGAGAGGCGGTTGCCGCGCTGGAGCACCACCAGGTCGGCCAGTGCGGGGTCGGCGCGCAGCGCGGGCAGGGTGAGGTTGCGGGTCTTTTTCAGCACCTGCACGTCCACCAGCAGCCAGCGCGGTGTGCCCGGCGTCACCTTGGGGTCGAAGTAGGGTGACGCGGGATCGAACTGCGTCGGGTCGGCGTAGGCCGCCGAAGCCACTTGCGCGATGCCCACGATGCCCGGCTCGGCGCAGCTGGCGTGGTAGAACAACACGCCGTCGCCCACGCGCATGGCGTCGCGCATGAAGTTGCGCGCTTGGTAGTTGCGCACCCCGGTCCACGGCACGGTGGCGTTGGGGGCGGCCAGGGCGTCGTCCACCGACACCTCGGCCGGCTCGGCTTTCATGAGCCAGTAGCCTGTGCTCACCGCTTTCCGCCGAGCAGTCCGCCCAGGATGCCGCGCACGATCTGGCGGCCCAGACCGCTGGCCACGCTGCGCGCCGCCGTCTTGGCCATGGTCTGCACCAGGCCGTCGTACTGGCCACCGCGCGGGCCGGTGCGGCCGAACAAGGCTTCGTTCACCATGCCACCGATGCCGCCACCGGCGGCCGGGGTGTTCTGGCCGCCGCTGGCGCCGGGAATGCGCGGCGTCTTGACGGCGCCTTCCTCGGCCTGGGGGGTTTCTTCTCCACGCGCGCCCGCATGGGCGCGCAGGGCCTCGTAGGCCGATTCGCGGTCCACCGTCTTTTCATAGACGCCGGCCACCAGCGAGCCCTGCAGCAGCGCCTGCCGCTGCGCCGGTGAGATCGGGCCCAGCTGGCTGCCCGGGGGCAGCACGAACACGCGTTCGGTTTCGGTCGGGCGGCCCTTGGGGTCGAGCAGGCTGACCAGGGCCTCGCCCACGGCCAGTTCGGTGATGGCGGCCTCGATGTCCAGCCCGGCCTTGGGGCGCATGGTTTCTGCCGTGGCCTTGACGGCCTTCTGGTCGCGTGGCGTGAAGGCGCGCAGGGCGTGTTGCACGCGGTTGCCCAGCTGGCCCAGCACGGTGTCGGGGATGTCCAGCGGGTTCTGGGTCACGAAGTACACGCCCACGCCCTTGGAGCGCACCAGGCGCACCACCAGCTCGATGCGCTCGACCAGCACCTTGGGCGCTTCGTTGAACAGCAGGTGGGCCTCGTCGAAGAAGAACACCAGCTTGGGCTTTTCGGGGTCGCCGATCTCGGGCAGCTGTTCGAACAGTTCCGACAGCATCCACAGCAGGAAGGTGGCGTACAGGCGGGGCGAGTTCATCAGCTTGTCCGCCGCCAGCACGTTGACCACGCCCTGGCCGTCCACCGTCTGCATGAAGTCGTTGATGTCGAGCATGGGCTCGCCAAAGAACTTGTCGCCGCCCTGCTGCTCGATCTGCAGCAGGCCGCGCTGGATGGCGCCCACGCTGGCGGCGCTGATGTTGCCGTACTCGGTGGTGAACTGCTTGGCGTTGTCGCCCACGTGCTGCAGCATGGAGCGCAGGTCCTTGAGGTCCAGCAGCAGCAGGCCGTTGTCGTCGGCGATCTTGAACACCAGGTTGAGCACGCCGGCCTGCGTGTCGTTGAGGTTGAGCATGCGCGCCAGCAGCAGCGGGCCCATGTCGCTCACGGTGGCGCGCACCGGGTGGCCCTGTTCGCCGAACACATCCCACAGCGTGGTCGGGCAGGCCAGGGGCTCGGGCAGGGCGATGCCGCGGTCCTTGAGCACGGCGGCCAGCTTGTCGCCGATCTTGCCCGGCTGGCTGATGCCGGTCAGGTCGCCCTTGACGTCGGCCATGAAGACCGGCACCCCAATGCGCGAGAACTGTTCGGCCAGTGTCTGCAGCGTGACTGTCTTCCCGGTGCCGGTGGCGCCGGTGATCAGCCCGTGGCGGTTGGCCAGGCCGGGCAGCAGTTCGCAGGCGGTGTGGGCGTTCTGGGCGATGTGTAGCGGGGCGACGGACATGGGAACCTCTCCTGTATGCCGCGCCGGGGGCTGCGGCCAAAAAGTAGAATATCAGGTTATCTTCGAGTGGCCCGGTGGGCCGCCATCACCCCGGCCAGCCGTGCCGGAACAGACGAGGTTTTCATGGCAGGACATTCCAAGTGGGCCAATATCCAGCACCGCAAGGGCCGGCAGGACGAAAAGCGCGGCAAGATCTGGACCCGCATCATCCGTGAGATCACGGTGGCCGCGCGCACCGGCGGTGGCGACCTGAGCGCCAACCCGCGTCTGCGCCTGGCGGTGGACAAGGCCAAGGCCGCCAACATGCCGGCCGACCGCATCAAGTACAACATCGACAAGGCCTCGGGCAACCTCGAAGGCGTGAACTACGAGGAAATCCGCTACGAGGGCTACGGCATCGGCGGCGCGGCCATCATCGTCGACACCATGACCGACAACCGCGTGCGCACCGTGGCCGAGGTGCGCCACGCCTTCAGCAAATACGGCGGCAACCTGGGCACCGAAGGTTCGGTGGCCTTCCAGTTCAAGCACTGCGGCCAACTGGTGTTCGCGCCCGGCACCTCCGAGGACAAGGTCATGGAAGTGGCGCTGGAGGCCGGTGCCGAGGACGTACTGACCGACGAGGACGGCGCCATCGAGGTGCTGACCGCGCCCTTCGAATTCGAGGCCGTCAAGAACGCGCTGGAGGCCGCCGGCCTCACCCCCGAGGTGGCCGAGGTCGTCATGCGACCGGAAAACACCATCGAGCTGTCGGGCGACGACGCCGCCCGCATGCAAAAGCTGCTGGATGTGCTGGAAGACCTGGACGATGTCCAGGAGGTTTCCCACAACGCGGCACTCTGAAAGCACCCATGAAGATTCTCGTCATTGGCGGCGGTGGCCGCGAACACGCACTGGCCTGGAAACTCAAGCAGTCGCCCAAGGCCAGCCAGGTGTTTGTGGCGCCGGGCAATGCCGGCACCGCGCGCGACAGCGGCCTGAAGAACGTGCCCATCACCGACGTGGTGGCCCTGCGCGAGTGGGCGCAGGCCAATGCCATCGCGCTCACCGTGGTCGGCCCCGAGGCGCCGCTGGCCGCCGGTGTGGTGGACGAGTTCCGCGCCCATGGGCTGCGCGTGTTCGGCCCGACCAAGGCGGCGGCGCAGCTGGAAAGCTCCAAGGCCTTCTCCAAGGCCTTCATGCTGCGCCACGGCATTCCCACGGCGGCCTACGACAGCTTCACCGACGCGGCCCAGGCCCACGCCTACATCGACCGCATGGGCGCGCCCATCGTGGTCAAGGCCGACGGCCTGGCCGCCGGCAAGGGCGTGGTGGTGGCCATGACCGCCGCCGAGGCGCACGAGGCGGTGGACTTCATGCTGCTGGACAACACCCTGGGCGTGAGCCACAACGCCGGCGGCGCGCGGGTGGTGATCGAGGAATTCCTCCAGGGCGAGGAAGCCAGCTTCATCGTCCTGTGCGACGGCAAGAACGTGCTGGCGCTGGCCACCTCGCAGGACCACAAGCGCCTGCAGGACGGTGACCAGGGCCCCAACACCGGGGGCATGGGCGCCTATTCGCCGGCGCCGGTGGTCACGCCCGACGTGCACGCCCGCGCCATGCGCGAGATCATCCTGCCCACCATCCGTGGCATGGAAAAGGACGGCATTCCCTACACCGGCTTCCTGTACGCCGGCCTCATGATCTCGCCCGATGGCGCGGTCAAGACGCTGGAGTTCAACTGCCGCATGGGCGACCCCGAGACCCAGCCCATCATGATGCGGCTCAAGTCGGATCTGGTGGACGTGATGCTGGCCGCCACCTCGCTCGAACTGGACAAGACCGAACTCGACTGGGACCGCCGCACCGCCTTGGGCGTGGTGCTGGCCGCCCACGGCTACCCGATGAACCCGCGCAAGGGCGACACCATCACCGGGCTGCCGGCCGATGCCGACGACGCCATGGTGTTCCACGCTGGCACCCAGCTCGATGGTGATGCCGTCAAGGTCAGCGGTGGGCGTGTCCTGTGTGTCACGGTGCTGGCCGACTCGGTCAAGGTCGGGCAGCAGCGCGCCTACGACGTCACCCGCGGCATCCATTTCGATGGCATGCAGTTCCGACGCGACATCGGCAGCCGCGCGCTCAAATCCTGATGGCGCGGCCACGGCCTGCGGGCACTGCTCTCGTGCCCCTTGGCCGTGCATTTGCGGGCCGTGCCGGCCGAACCGATAACATCGCCCCATGAACCAGCCCTCCATCACGGCGGTGCGTGACTACCTGACGTCGCTGCAGGACCGCATCACCGGCGCCCTGTCCGATCTCGACGGACACGCCTTCCTCAGCGACGCCTGGGACAAGCCCGCTTCCGACACCTTGCAGGGGCAGGGCGTGACCCGCATCCTGGAAGAAGGGGCGGTGTTCGAGCGCGCGGGCTGTGGTTTCTCGCACGTGCGTGGGCCGCGCCTGCCGCCATCGGCCACCCAGCACCGGCCCGAGCTGTCCGGCGCGCCCTTTGAAGCCATGGGTGTCTCGCTCGTTTTCCATCCGCGCAACCCCTACGTGCCGACGGTGCACATGAACGTGCGCATGATCGCGGCCACGCCGTTGGACGGCAGCGAACCGGTGTGCTGGTTCGGCGGTGGCATGGACCTCACGCCTTACTACGCCTTCGAGGAGGACGCGGTGCACTTTCACCGCAGCTGCCGCGATGCGCTGGCACCCTTCGGCGACGACAAGTACCCGCGCTTCAAGGCCTGGTGCGACGACTACTTCTTCCTCAAGCACCGCAACGAGGCGCGCGGTGTCGGCGGCGTCTTCTTCGACGACTTTTCGGAAGGTGGCTTCGACAACGGCTTCGCCATGACACGCGCCGTGGGCGATGCCTTCCTGTCGGCCTACCTGCCCATCGTCGAGCGCCGCCGCGAGACGCCCTGGGGCGAACGCGAGCGCGCCTTCCAGCTCTACCGCCGTGGCCGCTACGTCGAGTTCAACCTCGTCTGGGACCGGGGCACCCACTTCGGCCTGCAGTCGGGCGGGCGCAGCGAGTCCATCCTGATGTCCATGCCGCCGCTGGCGCGCTGGGCCTACAACCACCAGCCCGAACCCGGTTCGCCGGAAGACCGGCTCACGCGCCATTTCCTGGTGCGTCGCGATTGGGTTTGACCGCATGAACGACACCTCTGACCCGCGAGCGGGACACGGCACGCAGCGTCCGTTGCGCGTGGGCATGTTCGGCGGCGCGTTCGATCCGCCCCACTGGGCGCACCGCGCGCTGGCCGAGACGGCCCTGGGCCAGCTGCGGCTGGACCACCTCCACATCCTGCCCACCGGCCACGCTTGGCACAAGCCGCGCCAGCTCTCGCCGGCCGAGCACCGCGTCGCCATGTGCCAGCTGGCCTTTGCCGGGCTGCTCAACGTCCGCTTCGACGAGCGCGAGATTCGGCGCGAAGGACCGTCCTACACGGCCGACACCTTGCGCGAGCTGCGCAACGAATACCCAGGCGCCGAACTCTTTCTCGTACTGGGCGCCGACCAGCTGCTGTCGTTCAAGAACTGGGTGCGTTGGGAAGATGTGCTTGAATACGCCACCCTGGCGGTCGCCAACCGCGCCATCAACATCGGTGCCGATGCCCGGCTGGACCAGGAGGTCGAGATGGACCTCTCCGGAGTCGACGTGCCCTTTACCCTGCTGCACATGCCCTTGCGCAACATCAGCGCCACCGCCGTGCGCGCCCAGGTGCGCGAAGCTGGCGACCAGCGGGGCGCGCTCGACGTGCTGGTGCCTGAATCGGTTGCACGCTATATTTCCACCCACCACCTCTACCAACACCATTCATGACCAGCGAAACCACGGCCAAGAAAAACACCCAGAAACTGCAGCGCGCCATCGTGGACGGGCTGGAGGACGTCAAGGCCCAGGACATCGTGGTGTTCAACACAGAGCATCTCTCCCCGCTGTTCGAGCGGGTGGTGGTGGCCAGTGGCACCTCCAACCGGCAGACCAAGGCGCTGGCCGCCAGCGTGCGCGATGCGGTGCGTGAGGCCGGCTTTCCCAAGCCCCGCACCGAGGGCGAGGACAACGGCGAATGGATCATCGTCGATTGCGGCGCGGCCGTGGTGCACGTGATGCAGCCCGCCATCCGCCAGTACTACCGCCTGGAAGAAATCTGGGGCGAGAAACCGGTGCGGGTGAAACACGGTGCGGAGAAGCCAGTGGCGCCTGAAAAGCCGGTGGCCAAGAAGGCCGCCGCGAAGAAAGCCGCGGCCAAGGCGCCGGTGGCCGCTGTGCCGGCCAAGAAGGTCGCCGCCAAGGTGGCCAAGGCCGCCGCTGCGACCAAGACGGCGGCCAAGCCCGCTGCCAAGGCCCCGGCCAAGGGCAGCGCCAAGCCGGCCACCAAGGCGCCGGTGAAAACCGCCGCCAAGACCTCCGCCCGCAAGAGCCCGGCGGCCAAGGCGCCGACTGGCAAGACCGGTGGCACCCAGCCGCGCAACGCGCCGATGAAAGTGGTCAAGGTCAACGCACCGGGCAAGAGCGCCACGGCCAAGAAGCCGGCGGCCAAGAAAGCCGCACCGGCCAGGAAGACGACCAAGAAGCCCGCATGAAGCTCGGCATCGTCGCGGTCGGGCAGCGCATGCCCGACTGGGCCCAGACCGCCTACGACGATTACGCCAAGCGCTTTCCACCCGAGCTGCGGGTGGAGATCCGGACCGTCAAGACCGAACCACGCGGCTCCAAGACCCTGGAGACGCTGCTGGCGGCCGAGCGCGCCCGCATCGAGGCCCAGATTCCGCGCGGCACGCGCGTCGTGGTGCTCGACGAGCGCGGCACCAACCTCACCACCATGGCCCTGGCCGCGCGCCTGAAGGCCTGGCAACTCGAAGGCGACGACGTGGCCCTGGTGATCGGCGGTCCCGATGGCCTGGAGCCCGCCTTCCGCCAGGCCGCGCACGAGCGCATCCGCCTGTCCGACATGACCCTGCCGCATGCGCTGGCGCGTGTGCTGCTGATCGAGCAGCTCTACCGCGCCTGGTCCGTCAACGCGAACCACCCCTACCACCGTGAGTGATTTCATTTATCTCGCCTCGCAAAGCCCGCGCCGCAAACAGCTGCTGGAGCAATGGGGCGTGCGCTGCGAACTGCTGCTGCCCGATGCCGATGAGGACAGCGAGGCGCTGGAAGTCGTCAGACCCAACGAGGCACCCGCACGTTATGTGCAACGCGTCACCCGGCTCAAGCTGGACGCTGCGGTCGAGCGGCTCAAGCGCCGTGGCCTGCCACCGGCGCCCATCCTGTGCGCCGACACCACCGTGGCGCTGGGCAAGGCCATCCTGGGCAAACCCGAGACCGCGGCCCATGCGCGGCGCATGCTGGCCAGCCTGTCGGGCCACACGCACCAGGTGCTGACGGCGGTGGCGGTGGCGCACAAGGGCCAGGTGTATGCCGCGCTCAGCCGTTCCAGCGTGGCCTTTGCCGACATGAAGCCCGCCGAGATCGCCCGCTACGTGGCCAGCGGCGAGCCCTTGGGCAAGGCCGGTGCCTACGCCATCCAGGGCCGGGCCGCCTTGTGGGCCCGGCAGATCTCGGGCAGCTACAGCGGCATCATGGGCCTGCCGGCCTTCGAGACCGCGCAGGTGCTGCGGGCGGCGGGCCTGCGGCTCCTCTGAATTTTTTCTTCACCAGGGACATCGATGAGCCAGGACATTTTGATCAACTGGTCGCCCCAGGAAACCCGGGTGGCCGTGGTGGAGCAGGGCGCGGTGCAGGAGGTGCACCTGGAGCGCACGCTGGAGCGCGGCCTGGTGGGCAACGTCTACCTGGGCAAGGTGTCGCGGGTGCTGCCAGGCATGCAGTCGGCCTTCATCGACATTGGCCTGGAGCGTGCGGCCTTTTTGCACGTGGCCGACCTGATGCCCCAGATCAACGCCAAACACGGCCCCAAGGACCGCAATGCCACCGCCAGCGCCGCTGGCAGTGGCGGCCCCGATGCGGTGCTGCCGATCGAGCGCCAGGTGTTCGAAGGCCAGGCCCTGATGGTGCAGGTGCTCAAGGACCCCATCGGCACCAAGGGCGCGCGCCTGACCGCGCAGATCAGCATCGCCGGACGCCTGCTGGTGTTCCTGCCGCAGGACAACCACGTCGGCGTGTCGCAAAAAATCCCCACCGAGCAGCGCGAGGCCTTGCGCCAGCGCCTGACCAGCCTGACCGCCTTGCCGGGTGGGGCGGCCAGCGGTGGCTTCATCCTGCGCACCAACGCCGAGGACTCGACCGACGAGGAGCTCGCGGAAGACATCGCCTACCTGCGCAAGACCTGGGACCGCATCCGCGATGCCGCCACGCGCCAGCCGCCGGCCAGCCTGCTGCACCAGGACCTCAACCTCATCCAGCGCGTCTTGCGCGATCTGGTGGGTGCGCAGACACAGTCCATTCGCATCGACTCGCGCGAGCAGTTTGGCCTGTTGCAGCAGTTCGCCACCGAGTTCATGCCGGCCACGCTCAAGCGCCTGCAGCTCTACACCGGCGAACGTCCCATCTTCGACCTGCACAACGTGGATGAGGAGATCGCCCGCGCGCTGAGCCGGCGCGTGGACCTCAAGTCCGGCGGCTACCTGGTGATCGACCAGACCGAGGCCCTGACCACGGTGGACGTGAACACCGGCGGTTTTGTCGGCGCGCGCAACTTCGACGACACCGTGTTCAAGACCAACCTGGAGGCAGCGCAGGCCATCGCGAGGCAACTGCGCCTGCGCAACCTGGGCGGCATCGTCATCGTCGACTTCATCGACATGGTGCGCGACGAACACCGCAACGCCGTGCTGGGCGAGTTCCGCAAGCAGCTCTCGCGCGACCGCGTCAAGACCATGCTGGGCGACTTCTCGCAGCTGGGCCTGCTGGAGATGACGCGCAAGCGCACCCGCGAATCGCTGGCCCACATGCTCAGCGAGCCGTGCCCCGCGTGCGAGGGCAAGGGCGTGGTCAAGACCGCGCGCAGCGTGTGCTACGACATCCTGCGCGAAATCCTGCGCGAGGCACGCGCCTTCAGCCCCCGCGAGTTCCGCGTCGTCGCCTCACCCCAGGTGGTGGAGCTGTTCCTCGACGAGGAAAGCCCGCACCTGGCGGGCCTGTCGGACTTCATCGGCAAGCCGATATCGCTGACCAGCGAAAGCTCGATGACGCAGGAGCAGTACGACATCGTGCTGTTGTGAGGTGCTGCAGGCGGCCTGCCGCTTGCGAATGACCGGTGGCGGTCCAGCAGCAACAGCGCACCTCGCTCCGGGTAGCGGTCATCGATTGGAGGACACCATGGGGCTTTTGACCTTCAGCATCAACGTCACCCTGGACGGCTGTGTCGATCACCAGGAAGGCATCACCGACGACGAGACACACGCCTTCTTCACCCGCCTCATGGACGATTGCGGGGCGATGCTGTGGGGCCGCGTCACCTACGAGATGATGGAGAGCTGCTGGCCGGCGGTCGCCCGCGGCGATGCGGAGGCGCCGCCGGCGATGCGCGAATGGGCGGTCAAGCTGGAGGCCAAGCCGAAACACGTGGTGTCGTCGACGCGAAAGGACTTCCCGTGGACCAACAGCCACCACATCGGCGGCGAACTGCGCATGGGCGTGCAGAAGCTCAAGGACGCGACCCCGGCCGGCGTGCTCCTCGGCAGCGGCAAGCTCGCGACCGAGCTGGACCGGCTGGATCTGATCGACGAGTACCAGTTCCTCGTCCACCCCAGGATCGCCGGTCACGGCCCGACCCTGTACCAGAACGGGCTGCCCAGCACGCGACGGCTCGAGCTGGTCTCGGCGAAGCCGCTCCGCAGCGGCGCGGTCGCCATGCACTACCGGCGCGCGCACTGACCCGGAGGTGGGGCATGTCGTCAACAACGCGCTGAGCTCGGATGGAACGCGCGTTCCCAGTCAGCCTGCAAGTGCCCGACTTCTCAGGTCCGCCGCTGCCTCACGTCCCGTCGCCGTTGTCCGTTAACCCCCCATGCGCATGCAGCCGCGCATACAGCCCATCCAGCTGGAGCAGTTCGCGGTGGGTGCCTTGTTCGATGATGCGGCCTTCGGCCAGCACCACCACGCGGTCGGCGTGTTCGATGGTGGACAGGCGGTGGGCGATGACGATGGTGGTGCGGCCGGCCATGAGGCGGCCGATGGCGTCTTGCACCAGGCGTTCCGATTCGTTGTCCAGCGCCGAGGTGGCTTCGTCGAGGATGAGGATGGGGGCGTCCTTGTAGAGGGCGCGGGCGATGGCCAGGCGCTGGCGCTGCCCGCCCGAGAGTTCGGTCGCGTTGTGGCCCACGGTGCTGTGTATGCCTTGCGGCAGACGGTCCAACAGCTCGCCCAGGTTGGCCGCGCGCAGGGCGTGTTCCACCCGCACAGGGTCCAGTTCCTGGCCCAGCGCGACGTTGAAGGCCAGGCTGTCGTTGAGCATGACAACGTCCTGGCTCACCATGGCGAACTGGCGCCGCAGCGCCTGCAGGTCCCAGTTGGCCAGGGGATGCTGGTCCAGGGTGATCTGGCCGCTGCTGGGCTCGACGAAACGCGGCAGCAGGTTGGCCAGCGTGGTCTTGCCTGAACCCGAGGGGCCCACCAGGGCCACCACCTGGCCCGGCTCGATGGCCAGCGACACGCCTTGCAGCGCGGCCGGCCCGTCGCCTTCGTAGCGCACCCACACATCGTTCAGTGCCAGGTGGCCCTGGGCACGGCCGGGGTCCAGCGTACCGCCGCTCTGGGCGGCGGTGTCCTCGATCAGGGCCAGGCCACGTTCCAGCGCCGCCAGGCCACGCGTGATGGGACCGGCGATTTCGGCCA
The DNA here is from genome assembly GCF_038440225.1 of Hydrogenophaga sp. OTU3427. NCBI lineage: Bacteria > Pseudomonadati > Pseudomonadota > Betaproteobacteria > Burkholderiales > Comamonadaceae > Hydrogenophaga > Hydrogenophaga sp. OTU3427. The sequence continues at coordinate 78,005 of NZ_JASATI010000005.1, forward strand.
GGTGCCGGATGGGCGTGACCAGCATCAGCATGGCGGTGACGAAGGACACGAAGCCGCCTACCGTGACGCCACTGCCGCTGCTCTGCCACAAGGCCACCGAGATCACGGCCGACAGCGCGGCGGCGGCCAGCATCTGCGTCAGCGGCGTCATGGCCGCCTGCGCCACGGTGGACTTCATGGCCAGCCGGCGCAGGGCCACGCTGAGCACGTCAAAGCGCCGCCCCTGCTGCTGCTGCGCGCCATGCAGGCGCACCATGCGGTGGGCGAGCACGTTTTCCTCGACCACGTAGGCCAGGTCGTCGGTGGCGTGCTGGCTGGCCTGGGTCAGCCGGTAGAGCCGGCGCGAGAACACGCGCATGATCCACACCAGCCCGGGGAACAGCAGCAGCACGATGAGGGTGAGTTTCCAGTTCAGGTAGAGCAGGTAGCCCATCAGCGCCATGAGCGTCAGGCTGTCCTTGGTCAGGCTCAGGAAGGCGTTGACCAGGGTGGTGGAGCCGGTCTGCACCTCGTAGACCAGGGTGTTGGACAGCTTGCTGGCGTTCTGCTGGGCAAACAGCGACAGCTCGGCCTGGTTCATGCGTTCGAACATGGCTCGGCGCAGGTTGAGCAGGCCCAGGCTGGCGGTGTAGGTCAGCGCGTACTGCGCCACGAAGCCGGCCAGCCCGCGTATGCCGAACAGGCCCAGCAGCGCGGCCGGCACCGCCCACAGGGGAATGCCCCGGTCGATGAAGCCCTTGTCCAGCAGGGCCTGCAGGAAGGCGGGGATCAGCGGTTCGGTCAGGGCCCCGATCAGGGTGCCCACGGCGGCCAGCGCGATGCCCAGGCGGGCCGATCGGAAGTAGGGCCACAGGCGGGCAAGGCGCTGCTTCAGGGTGGGGGCGGCGGTGTGGCTCAAGGCGATGGCGGGGCGGTTGGGGGCGGCGGGCAGGGCGTGGGCGGATCGCGGCGGCGAACTTATGGGGAACCTCGCGCCGCGCGTCGGGTCGCATCCACATCTTGTCACGCTTGCACGCGGGCCTCTCCAGTATTATCGGCGCCATCTCCGGGTCCTTCGCCGGCACCCGGTCTGGCACCCTGCGCAATCCACGACCCATGACCCTTCCTGATCTCACTTGTACCTTGACCTCGGGCCCCGGTGTGGCGCGGCGGCGTTTGTTGGCCGGTGTGCCTGCGCTGGCGCTGGCCGGCCTGTCACCGGCCCAGGCCCAGTTCCGGGTCGAGGTGTCCGGCGTCGGACTGACGCAGATTCCCATCGCGATCGCGCCCTTTCGCGGCGGTGACGCGGCGCCGCAGAACGTGGCCGCCATCGTGCAGGCCGACCTGGAGCGCAGCGGCCTGCTGCGCGCCGTGCCGCCGGTGCCCGGCGCGCTGGACGAGACCTCGCGCCCCGACCTCGCGCCCTGGCGCGAACGCCAGGCCGACGCGTTGCTGACGGGCAGTGTCAGCCGGCTGGCCGACGGCCGCTACGACGTGCGTTTCCGCCTGTGGGACGTGGTGCGCGCCCAGGACCTGGGCGGCCTGAGCTTCCCGGTGCCGGTGGGCGACCTGCGTCTGGCGGCCCACCGCGTGGCCGATCACGTGTACGAAAAACTCACCGGCGACAAGGGCGTGTTCTCCACCCGCATCGCCTACGTGTCCAAGCAGGGCGCGCGCTACAACCTGTGGGTGGCCGACGCCGACGGTGAGAGCGCGCAGGCCGCGCTCACCAGCCCCGAGCCCATCATCTCGCCGGCCTGGTCGCCCAATGGCGCGCAGTTGGCCTACGTGTCCTTCGAGGCCCGCAAGCCGGTGATCTATGCCCACGACGTGTCCACTGGGCGGCGGCGCCTGCTGGCCAACTTCCGGGGCTCGAACAGCGCGCCCGCGTGGTCGCCCGACGGCCGCCAGGTGGTGGCCACCCTGACCCTGGGCGGGCAGTCGCAGCTGTACGCGCTCGACGCCAGCGGCGGCGAACCCCGGCGCCTGACGCAGTCCAGCAGCATCGACACCGAGCCGGCGTTCTCGCCCGACGGCCGCGTGATCTACTTCGTGAGCGACCGTGGCGGCTCGCCCCAGATCTACCGCATGCCGGCCTCGGGCGGCAATGCCGAGCGCATCACTTTCACGGGAAACTACAATATTTCACCTTCGCCCAGCCCCGATGGGCGCTGGCTGGCCTACATCTCCCGTGTCGGGGGTGCGTTCAAGCTGTATGTGCAGGACCTCCAGTCGGGTCAGGCCAACCCCGTGACCGACACCACCGCCGACGAGAGCCCGAGCTTCGCGCCGAACAGCCGGCTCATCGTCTACGCCAGCCGCCACCAGGGGCGCGAAGCGCTGATGACCACCACCGTCGACGGCCGCATCAAGACCAGGCTGGCCAGCGCCCAGGGTGACATCCGTGAGCCCGACTGGGGGCCGTTCCAGCGCTGAGCGCCTCGTCACCGTCGCTTGTTTTTCAACGATTTCTCTTCAAGTCCTTTTGTCATGAACCTCCCTGCACTGTCCTCCTCCGCTTCTGCCAACGCCTTTGTCCGCTGGATGCCCCGCCTGGGTGCGTTGCTGCTGGCGGCCGCGCTGGGTGCCTGCTCCAGCGTCAAGCTCGATGACGTGGCGGTGGAAGACCGCAACGCCGTGCCCGTGGGCGGCCAGGCCGGCGGCGCCGGCAGCGGCCAGGGCAGCACCGGCGCGGTGGACCCGCGCGGCGTGACGGGCGTGCAGGTGGGCCAGAACCAGCCGGGCCAGCCGCCCGCCGGCGTGGCCCGCGTGGTCTATTTCGACTACGACAGCTTCGCCATCAAGGCAGAGTTCAACGCTTTGCTCGAAGCCCATGCCCGCCACCTGAAGGCCGACAACCGCCGCCGCATCGCGCTGGAAGGCCACACCGACGAGCGCGGTGGCCGCGAATACAACCTGGCCCTGGGCCAGAAGCGCGCCGAGGCCGTGCGCCGTGCCCTGGCCCTGCTGGGCGTGAGCGACGCGCAGATGGAAGCGGTGAGTTTCGGCAAGGAAAAGCCGGCCGCCACGGGCAGCGACGAAGCCGCCTTCGCGCAGAACCGCCGCGTCGAGATCTCCTACCGCTGAGCAGGCCGCCATGTCTTCCCTGACCCGTGCCCTTCTGCGCACCTCGCTGCTGGCGGCGGCGGTGTTGGCGGCAGCGCCTTCGCATGCCTTGTTCGGTGACGACGAGGCGCGCCGCGCCATCATCGAACTGCGTGACAAGGTCGAGGCCAACCGCCAGGCCACCGACGCGGCGCAGCAGCGCCTGCAGAACGAGCTGAGCCGGGTCACCGAGGAAAACGCCGCGCCCACGCGGCGCAGCCTGCTGGAACTGTCCAACCAGATCGAAACGCTGCGTGCCGAGATGGCGCGCCTGCGTGGCCAGAACGAACAGCTCGCGCGCGACGTGGCCGAACTGCAGCGCCAGCAGAAGGACGTGCTGGTTGCCCTTGACGAGCGCCTGCGCACGCTGGAGCCCATGAAGGTGCAGCTCGACGGCGCCGAGTTCACCGCATCGCCGGCGGAGAAGCGCGACTTCGAGGCCGCCATGGCCGAGTTGCGCAAGACCGAGTTTCCGCGCGCCGCGCAGCTCTACCAGCAGTTCCTGCGCCGCTACCCCGACAGCGGCTACGCGCCGGCCGCGCATTACTGGCTGGGCAACACCCACTACGCGCTGCGCGAGTACAAGGACGCGATCACCGTCTACCAGCGCCTGATCGGCTCCGCGCCTTCGAACGCCCGTGTGCCCGAGGCCATGCTGGCCATCGCCAACTGCCAGATCGAACTCAAGGACGTCAAGGCCGCCAAGCGCAGCCTTGAAGACCTGGTGAAGGCGCACCCGCAGAGCGAGGCCGCCGCCACCGCGCGCGACCGGCTGGCCCGCTTGCGCTGAAACCGCCGCATGGAACTGATTGACGTCGACAGCCTGAGGGCTCAGGTGCTGTGGGCGGCGTTTGCCGTCTCCGGCCTGTTCGGCGCCATCGCGCAGCGTACCCACTTCTGCACCATGGGGGCCGTCAGTGACATCGTCCACATGGGCGATTGGACGCGCATGCGCATGTGGGGCATGGCGGTGGGCGTGGCGATGGCCGGTTTTTCGCTGATGGCGGGCCTGGGTGGGATCGACCCCACCAAGACCATCTACGCCAGCGGCCGCATCATCTGGCTGTCGGCCACGGTGGGGGGGCTGTTGTTCGGCTTCGGCATGGTGCTGGCGTCGGGCTGCGGCAGCAAGACGCTGGTGCGCCTGGGCGGCGGCAGCCTCAAGGCGCTGGTCGTGTTCTGTGTCATGGGGCTGGCATCCTTTGCCACGCTGCGTGGTGTCACCGCCGTGCTGCGCACCGAAACCGTGGACACCGTCGCGTTCGATGTGGTGGCCGGTGGCGCCTTGCCGCAATGGCTGGCGGCCGGCACCGGCTGGGGCGCCTTGCCCACCACGCTCTGGCTGGGCTTGGCCGTCGGCGGGCTGCTGATCCTGTGGGCGTTGACGGGCCCTGGTTTCCGCACCTGGGACAACCTGCTCGCCGGCTTGGGCATCGGCGGCAGCGTGGCCGCCATGTGGTGGGTCAGCGGGCATGTCGGCTTCGTGACCGAGCACCCCGAAACCCTGGAGTCGGTCTACCTGGCCACCAGCAGCGGGCGCATGGAGGCACTGACCTTCACCGCGCCCATGGCCCACGCATTGGACTGGCTGATTTTCTACAGCGACCGCAGCAAGTTGCTCACCCTGAGCGTGGTGTCGGTGGCCGGTGTGGTGGCGGGCTCTCTGCTGTACAGCCTGTTGACGCGCTCCTTCCGCTGGGAGGGGTTTCGCGACACCCGCGACACCGCGTTGCACCTCGTTGGCGCCTTGTGCATGGGCGTGGGGGGCGTGACCGCGATGGGCTGCACCGTGGGCCAGGGCCTCTCGGGCCTGTCCACCCTGAGCCTGACCAGCTTCATCGCGGTGGCGGGCATCCTTCTCGGCGCCGTGCTGGGTTTCCGTTTCCAGCTCTGGTTGCTGGAGCGGGACTGAGTGTCCGGCACACAGGTCACGATGGACGACAGCACCGATTTCGAGCGCCGCTTCGGCGGCCTGCGCCGCCTGTACGGCGTGGCGGGCGCGCAGCGGGTGTTCGACGCCCACGTGGTGGTGGTCGGCATCGGTGGCGTGGGCTCCTGGTCCGCCGAGGCGCTGGCCCGCAGCGGGGTGGGACGCATCACCCTGGTCGACATGGACCACATCGCCGAATCCAACGTCAACCGGCAGGTCCATGCCTTGCAGGACACGTTCGGACAGGCCAAGGTGCTGGCCATGCAGGCCCGCATGGCCCAGATCCACCCGGCGGTGCGGGTGTGCTGCATCGATGATTTTGTCCAGCCCGACAACTGGCCGCGTTTGCTCGACATGGCCGTCGCCGCGCAGGGACCGGTGGATGCCGTGATCGATGCCTGCGACCAGGTCTCCGCCAAGGTGGCCATGGCCAGCGCGGCCCTGCTGGCCGACTGGCACTTCGTGGCCGTGGGCGCGGCCGGCGGCAAACGCCTGGCGCACAAGGTCGATGTGGACGATTTGCACGCCACCACACACGATCCCTTGCTCGCGCAATTGCGCTACCGCCTGCGCCGCCAGTTTGGCGCCGCGCGCGAAGGCCACATCGGCGTGGACTGCGTGTTCAGCCGCGAGGCGGTGGCACCGCCCGATCCCTCGTGCGCCATCGATGGTGATGGTTCCCTGAACTGCCACGGCTATGGCTCCGCGGTGGCCGTCACCGCCACCTTTGGTTTGTGTGCCGCGGGGTGGGCGATCGAACGCCTGGCCCAAGGACGTAAAAAGCGCGCGACTCACCGGTCCCGCACAAAAACTTCGGGTCATTCCAAAAGTGCAGGAAATGACGCTATAATCTGAGGCTTCGCAGTCGTCAACGCAAGAAGGCAACTGTGGTGAGTGGGACGTTAGCTCAGTTGGTAGAGCAGCGGACTTTTAATCCGTTGGTCGTGGGTTCGAATCCCTCACGTCCTACCATCCTTCCACGTTGAAGGCTGGCGCGCGGTTTCAGCGCGGGTGCCCAACAGATTCCCGGGTTCTTAGCTCAGTTGGTAGAGCAGCGGACTCTTAATCCGTAGGTCGAGTGTTCGAGTCACTCAGGACCCACCAAACATTAAGAAGAAAAAGCACTTGGCGGCCTCGGCCCCAGGTGCTTTTTTCTTTGGGCGGCCGCCAGAGCCGCGCCCGCTGCCCCTACACCAGTCCCGTCACCGGAATGGCCGCGCCATGCACGGCACGCGCCGCATCGGAACCCAGGAACACGATCACGTCGGCCAGGGCCGCCGGTGTCACCCATTGCCCCGGATCGGCGTCGGGCATGGCGGCCCGGTTGTCGGCCGTGTCGATGATGGAGGGCAACACGCAGTTGACGTTGATGCCGCGCGGCTTGAGTTCGGCCGACATGGATTCGGTCATGCGCATGAGGGCGCTTTTGGAGGCCGCGTAGGCACCCATCTGGGCGCCGCCGCGCTGAGCGCCGAAGGCCCCCACCGTCACGATGCGGCCACGGCCAGCCTCCAGCATGTGGGGCACCACGTGGTGGGACACGCGCAGAAGCGAACGCAGGTTGAGGTCCAGCAGCAGCTCCAGCGTCTGCTCGCTGGTGTCGTGCACCGGCTCGCCCATGCGAAAGCCGCCGGCCAGGTGGCACAGGATGCCGATGCCGCCGAAGCGGGTCAGGCTGGTCTGCACGGCCTGGGCGACGCTGGCGTCGTCCAGCAGATCGGTGCCCAGGCACAGCTGGCGGTCGGTGTCGGCGCCAAAGGCCTGGCGCAGCGCCTCGCTGTTGCGGTCCAGCAGCGTGCAGCGGGCGCCGCGTGCGGCAAAGGCGGCGGCGACGGCGCGCCCCAGGTGGCCGGCCGCGCCGGTGATCAAGACGGTGTCGTGAGGGTGTGTCATGTCAGTGGCCCTTTCGCCGTGCGGCGTGGTAGCGGCCATCGCCGCGTGTGAACACCTGATCCTGCGGCAACACGTCGCCGGGCTGCAGGGCAGGCGCTGCCTGTGTCCGCTGGTAGAGCGGCGCGAAGTCGATGCGGGTGAACTCCAGCAGTTCGTCGAGGTCGCGGATCACGAAGTAGCTTTCCTGGAAATCGTCGATGCGGTAGTGGGTGCGCATCACCCGCTCCAGGTTGAAGCGTATGCGGTTGGGGCAGGGGCTGTCGAGGCAGAACTGCGACTCGGTGTAGGACGAGGCGATGCCGGCGCCGTACAGGCGCAGCCCGTCGCCTTGCTGCAGCAGGCCAAATTCGATGGTGTACCAGTACACCCGTGCCAGCTGGGTGAGGTTGCCGAGTTGCTGCGCGCGCAGGCCGCCCTGGCCGTAGGCCTGGATGAAGTCGGCAATGGCCGGGTTCATCAGCATGGGCACATGGCCGAAGACGTCGTGGAACACGTCGGGTTCTTCGAGGTAGTCCAGCTCGTGGGGGCCTCGTATGAAGTTGCCCGAGGGAAAACGGCGGTTCGCCAGGTGCTCGAAAAACACCTCGTCTGGCACCAGGCCTGGCACGGCCACGATCTGCCAGCCGGTGCGTCGCATGAGCACCTCGTTGAGACGGTCGAATTCGGGGATCGCGTCGGCGCCGATGGGCAGGTCGCGCATGCCCTGCACGAACTCGTCGCAGGCGCGCCCGGGCAGCAGGCGGCTCTGGCGCTCGAACAGCGTTTTCCAGGTCGCGTGGTCCTGCGGCGTGTAGTGCTCCCAGCCCTGGGGGATGGTCCAGTCGGCGTTGTCCGGCCGGCCCGCGTCGCCCGCGGCCAGCCCGTGTTTTTTCGCATCCATCGTGGTCACCCTGCACAAGTCGGGTTGGGGGTGGTCCTGGCGTAAGCCTTGTCGGCGCGTGTGGCCCAGTCGATGTCCCGTGTCGACAGGCCGCCCGCGTCGTGGGTGGTCAGCGTGACCTGCACGCGGTTGTAGACATTGAACCACTCGGGGTGGTGGTCCATGCGCTCGGAGACGGCGGCCATCTCGGCCATGAAGCCAAAGGCCTGCGCGAAGTCTTGAAAGCGGAACTCACGTGAGATCGTGCGCTTGCTTCGGTCAAAGGTCCAGTGGGTCAGGCTGGCCAGCAGTTCCCGCGCCATGGCGGGGTCCAGGGGTGTCATGTGGTGGTCTCCGAGTCTTGCTGTGGATGCTGCTCAGTTTGCGACGGATCGGGCACAATTTGTTTGCGTTTGAAACGTGCCATGGCACAAGAGAAAAGGATTTCTTTCATGAATGAAGATAAAACTGAAGATTCCTTGCATGCTGGACCTATCGACCGTCTGGACCGCCGCATCCTGCAGGCTCTGCAGGAGAACGGCCGGATTTCCAACCAGGAGCTGGCCACGGCGGTGCACCTGTCACCGGCCCAGTGCAACCGGCGCCACCGGCGGCTGGAGCGGCTGGGCTATGTGAAGCGCTACGAAACGCGGCTGGACGCCGACCGCCTGGGGTTGGGCGTGACGGCCTTTGTCCACGTGACCATGGAGCGGGGTCAGTTCAAGGAGGTGTTGAAGTTCCAGCGCACCATCAACCGCATGCCGGAGATCCTCGAATGCCACGCCGTGACTGGCGACTTCGACTACGTCTGCAAGGTGGTGGCCAGTGATCTCAAGAGCCTGTCCAATTTCCTGCTGGGTACGCTGGCGCAGCTGCCGGGCGTGAACGGCGTGCGCTCCAGCATCTGCCTGAACGAACTCAAGTGCACCAGCGCGCTGCCCCTGCCGGATTGAGCCGCGCCCGGCGGGCTCATTTTTTCATGTCGTCCATGAACTCCTGCTCCAGCGTCAGGTAGGTGTTGTAGGCGTTCATGCGGTTGGCGGGACCGAACAGGGGCACGGCTTCGAAGGCACGCCAGTCGGTCTGGGCGTAGGCCTCGTCGAAGGCCAGCATGTTGTCCACGGCCTGTTTCATGCTCGACCGCAGATAGGCCAGGTAGTTGCGGGTCATCAGCAGGTCGGCCTCGGGGCGGGTGGAGGCGGGTCCATGGCCCGGCACGATGGCCGCGAGCCGTTGTTGCCGCAGGGCGTCGAGGGCCGCGATCCAGTGGCTGCTGTCGGCGCGGCCGACATAGGGCAGGCGGCCGCTGAACACCAGGTCGCCGGCAAACAGCACGTTCTCGGACGGCACCAGCACCGTCAGGTCTTCCGGCGTGTGGGCCGGGCCGACGGGCAGCAGGCGCAGCTCCAGGCCGGCCAGGGTCAGCGTCGTGGCGCCGGTGATCCACTGGTCCGCGGGCACCAGGCGCGTGCCGCCGTCGATCCAGGGCGCGAGGTCCTGGCGCGAGGCTTGGAGGCGCAACTGCGCGGTTTCGGAGTTCAGGTATTCAAGCCCCGCGCGGTGGGCCACGATGCGCGCCCCCAGCGCCTTGAAATGCTGCAGCCCGTAGATGTGGTCGGCGTGGTAGTGGGTGACGATGACGTGGGTGATGGGCTTGGGGGTCAGGCCGCGGATCAGGTTGGTCAGGCGCTCGGCCGCCCTGGGCGAACCCAGCGCGTCGATCACCACCACGCCCTGTGGCCCCACCACGAAGCCGGCGTTGCTGATGAAGTTCTGGTTCTCGCGGCTGCCCAGGGACGACAGGCCCTGCACGTAGTAGGTGTTCGGCGCGACCTGGGCCAGGGCCATCGGCGGCTCGGTGGCGTGGGCGCCACAGGCGAGGAAGACAGCCAGCGCGGCAATGAACCGGTGAAGGAAGGGCATGGACGGGCCTTGGAAAGAGGGGGGCGAAACCAGGGTGGCAGGCTGGTCAATATATCAGTGATTGCTTATTCTTGCGCTCTTCACGCCCCTTTCCGGGGGGGCGGACGTGTAACATGGGCTTTACATTGAACGCCGCCCCATGAACACGCCGCTCGATTCCCCGGACGCCGCCAGTGGTCTGGCGTCGCGCGCCGTAGGTCCCTGGCGGCTGTGGCGCCACGGCAGCCGACGTGACCGCTGGCTGGTCCTGGGGGGCTGGGGCCTGTCGGTGCTGGCCAGCGTGGCCCTGGGCCTGGCCACGGTCGTGTTCGAGTGGTCGGGGCTGCCCATCCGTTTCGGGGGCACGCAGATCTACATCACGCTTTACCCGCCGCTGCTCATCTGCCTGTGGTGGGCCTTGTGTTTTGGCTGGTGGTGGGGCGCGATTCCCGCCTACCTGGCCACGTTCACGCTGGCGCTGTACGCCCACATGCCCCTGGGCTGGGCGCTGTTGTTCGCCTGCGCCAATCCGCTGGGTTTTGCCGTGCCGGTGCTGGGATACCGCGCCGCGGTGCATTTCGAGCGCGACCTGCGCTCGCTGCAGTCGCTGCTGTTTTTTGTGCAGTTGGTGTTCGTGGGCAGCGTGTTCGGCTCGGCCGGCGCGCTGGTGTGGTCTTACACCAGCCGCCTGGACAGCCAGGCCCTGCTGCCGATCTGGCAGGGCTGGTGGGTGGGCTCCTTTGTGCAGGGTGTCCTGCTGGTCGGGCCGCTGATGGCGCTGACCTGGCCGGCGCTGGCGCGCTGGCGCGAACGCCATCCCGATGTGCTGAGCGAGAACGCGGGCGATGTGCGCCAGCGTGTGCTGCTGCTGATCGCGACCAGCGTGATGGGCGTGTTGATCTATGGTCTGCTGACCATCTGGCTGGCCACCGGGCGGCTGGACCAGGCACGCGAGGCCGCCCAGCCCGCCGCCATCGACGAGGCGGCGTCCACGCTGGCCTCCACCAGCTGGGTTTTCTACTGGGTCTTCGCGCTCATCGTGCTGTTCCTGGGCTTTTTCATCTACCAGCTGTTCCAGCGCTGGTTCCAGTCCTCGCAGGCCCTGGTCCACCACCTGGCGCACCTGGCCAGCACCGACACGCTCACCGGCCTGGCCAACCGGCGCGCGGTGTTGCAGCGCCTGACCGAACAGCGTCAGCGCCAACAGCGTTTTGGCGAAGGCATGGGACTGATCATGCTCGACATCGATCACTTCAAGCGGGTCAACGACCAGCATGGCCACGACGCCGGCGACGCGGTCCTGCGCATGGTGGCGCTGCGCCTGAGCGAAGGCCGCCGCGGGCTCGACCTGGTGGGCCGCTGGGGCGGCGAGGAGTTTGTGCTCGTGCTGCCGGGGGTCGACGCGGGTGGCCTGGGCGAGATCGCGGAGCGGCTTCGGCAGCAGGTCGCGCAAACGCCGCTGTTCCATGGCGAGCACCGCCTGTTTGTCACCGTCAGCCTCGGCCTGGCCGTGCTGCGCCCGACGGACGCGGCCGTGGATGAGGTGCTCAAGCGGGCCGATCAGGCGCTCTACCTGGCCAAGGCCGCCGGCCGCAACCGGGCGGAATGCCTGGCCTGAGGCGCTACCGCATCACCGCGTCCATCAGCTTGCGCAGTTCTGGCAGGAACAGCGCTTCGGCCTTGTTGGCAATGGTGACCAGGCCGAAGCGCGCCTTGGCCTTCAGCGGTGGCTGCAGCGCGATTTCGACCAAGTGGGGGGCGCAGGCGCGGATGGCGAGCAGCACGGTGTCGGTCTGTTCGGTCACCTGGACCATGTGGGATATTTCGTCGCTGGTGAGCTTGACCAGGACCTCGGGGTGCCCCTCTTCGCCATAACGTTCGACCAGGATGCGGGCCATTTCCTCGCTCAGGGGCGTGGAAGCCACCGGGTAGCCGGCCAGGCGCGCAAACGTCACCCGGGGCAGGTCCGCCAGCGGGTGCCCGGGACGGCACATGAAGGTGCCATCCATCTCGGCGATCTGCGAGACGCGCAGGTCGGGTGCCGGGCGCAGCGAACGGATGTCGACCACCAGCGCGTCCAGTTGCCGGTCCCGCAGCATCTGCGCCAGGCTGGCGGTGTTGGCGCGCACGATGTCGACGTGGAACTTGGGAAAATGCTGCGCGAAGTGGGCCATGACCGGCGCGCTGAGCATGGCGCCCGGGCCCGAGCTCAGGCCCAGGCGGATGCGCCCGCTGTCGTCGGCGCTCAGGCGCCGCCCGCAGTGCCTGAGCTGTTCCGCCTCCTCCACCAGCGCGTGGCTGCGCGCCAGCACCTCCTGGCCGAAGGAGGTCAGTTCGATGCGTTTGCCGATGCGGTCGAACAGCAGGCGGCCCAGCTCGTCCTCCAGCGACTTGATGCTGCGGCTCAACGCCGGCTGGGTCATGCACAGCACGTCGGATGCCTTCACGAAGGAGCCGACCCGGGCCAGCGCGATGAAGTGGCGGAGTTGCACGAGTGTCATGCTTTTTCCATGATTTTCAGATCATGATTATCTGAATAAAAATGCATTGGACCACATCAATCTCGCTGCCTAAGATGGGCCCGTTCCGATTCCATCTTGCACAGGAGAACGACATGAAATCCCCTTTGAAGGCCTTGGCCGGCGCGCTCTGCGGCCTGTTGGTGTGTGGCGCGGCATGGACACAGTCCTTCCCGTCCAAACCGGTCACGCTGATGGTGCCGTACCCGGCCGGCGGTGTCTCGGACGTCATCGCCCGCAGCCTGAGCAACGTGCTGGCCAAGCAGCTCGGCCAGCCGGTGCTGGTCGAGAACCTGGGCGGTGCCGGCGGCGGCATCGCGGCGCAGAAGGTGCTGAACAGCCCGGCCGATGGCCACATGATTTTCCAGGGCTCGCCCAACGAGCTGATCCTGGCGCCGCTGTCCAACGCCGCCATCAAGTACAAGCCGGAGGATTTCCGGCTGGTCCAGATGATCACCATCAACCCGCTGGTGATGCTGGCCCGCAAGGACCTGCCGGCCAGCAACGGCGACGAACTGGTGGCCTATGCCCGCAAGACCGCCGCTGAAGGCAAGCCGCTGACCTTCGCCAGCGTGGGGCCCGGTTCGCTCTACCACCTGCTGGGCGAACACATGGCCAAGGTGACCGGCCTGCCCATGATCCACGTCGCCTACAAGGGCGGCGCGCCCGCCGTGCAGGACCTGATGGGAGGCCAGGTTGATATCTTCATGACGCCCTACGGCAAAGGCCAGGTGCAACTGGTCGAGGACGGCAAGCTCAAGGCCCCGGCGGTGCTGTCGGCCGAGCGCCAGGAACTGTTCAAGAAGGTGCCGACGCTCAACGAGAGCGCGGCGCTCAAGGGCTTCGTGTTCGACACCTGGGCCGGCTACTTCGTGCACAAGGACACGCCCGAGGCGGTGGTGTTGGCGCTGCACAAGGCGCTGAGCGAGGTGGCCAACGACGCGGCCGTGCGCGGCGCGCTGGAGGCCCAGGCCATGATCGTGCCCCGGCCCCAGCCGCTGGCGGCCGTGGGCAAGCTGTACGCCGAGAACACCGCCAAGTACCAGGCGATCGCCAAGTCCATGCACCTGCAACCGCAGTGAACGGGCCGCAGACCATGATCGACGCCGCCTACCTCGGGCATTCGCTGGCGCAGCGCGTGGGCGAGTTCATCCAGATCCGCCGCGACATCCACGCCCACCCCGAACTGGCCTTCGAGGAACACCGCACGGCGGCCCTGGTGGCGCACAAGCTGCGCGAGTGGGGCTACGAGGTCACCACCGGCCTGGGCCGCACCGGCGTGGTGGGCAGCCTGCGCCGTGGCCACGGCCAGCGCGCCCTGGGCATACGCGCCGACATGGACGCCTTGCCCATCCTGGAAACCGGCTCGCAGGCGTGGAAAAGCCAGACGCCTGGCCTGATGCACGGCTGCGGCCACGACGGCCACACCGCCACGCTGCTGGCGGCGGCCCGGCTGGTGGCCGAGGACCTGGACTTCGACGGCGTGCTGCACCTGATCTTCCAGCCGGCGGAGGAGGGCGCCGGCGGCGCGGTGCAGATGATGGCCGACGGCCTGTTCGAGCGTTTTCCCTGCGACGCCGTCTTTGCCCTGCACAACATGCCCGGCATCGAGGCCGGGCGCTTCGTTTTCCGGACCGGCCCCACGATGGCGTCCAGCGACAACGTCACCATCACCCTGACCGGGCGTGGCGGCCATGGAGCCTTGCCCCACGAGGCGGTCGACACGGTGGTGGCCGCCGCATCCATCGTCATGGCGCTGCAGACCATCGTGGCGCGCAACGTCGATCCGCTGCGGTCCGCGGTCGTGACGGTGGGGGCGCTCCACGCGGGCCAGGCCAACAACGTCATCCCCGAGCAGGCCCGGCTGGAACTCAGCGTGCGCGCGCTCGACACCGAGGTGCGGGCCTTGCTCAAGACGCGCATTTGTGAGTTGGTCCAGCTGCAGGCGGCGAGCTACGGCGTGTCGGCCGACATCGACTGGCGCGACGGTTACGCCGTGCTGGTCAACACGCCCGAGGAGACCGCCCTGGCGACGGCGGTGGCGACGCAGCTGTTCGGAGCGCAACGGGTCGATCCCTCGGGCCCGGCCTTCACCGCCAGCGAGGACTTCGCCTTCATGCTGCAGCGGGTGCCGGGCTGCTACCTGTTCGTCGGCAACGGCGGACCGGGCACGCCGGGGGCCTGCAACGTGCACAACCCGGGCTACGACTTCAACGACGACATCATCGCGCCGGGCGCCGCGTTCTGGCGGGCCCTGGTGGCGGCCTACCTCACCAAGCGCTGAGTTTCGTCAGACCGTCCAGCCCGGGTACTTCTGGGCGATTTCGCCCACAAAAGAACAGGGTGCCCGAGAGGTGCCGGCCTACCAGCGTCCACAGCGGGCCCACGCCGGTGTGTCCGGCTTCGAGATGTTCTACCGGTCGACCTGGCCGCGCTGGTGAAGAAGTCCGGCACGCCCCCGCACCGAGGCGCCTTCAATCGTTGCCCGCGACCCGCCCGCGCAACTGCTTGACCTCGCTGCGCGCGGCCTTGCCCTGCAGGCGCCGGCGCTGCGAGGCACGTGTGGGGCGGGTGGGCTTGCGCGGCGTGGCGGCCTTGGCCACGCTGTCCACCAGGGCCTGCAGCCGGGCGATGGCGTCCGCCCGGTTCTGTTCCTGGCTGCGCTGGGTCTGGGCCTTGATCACCACCACGCCCTCGTCGGTGATGCGCTGGTCGCGCAGACCCAGCAGGCGCGCCTTCACCTCGTCGGGCAGGGACGAGGCATGGATGTCGTAGCGCAGGTGTACCGCGCTCGACACCTTGTTCACGTTCTGCCCGCCCGCGCCCTGGGCGCGGATGGCGGTGAAGGTGATCTCGTCTTCCCGCAGCGGGATCAGGGGGTCGGGCATGGCCCGATCATAGGCACATGCCGCGCTGCGATCAGGGGCGCTGCAGGAAATCCACCGCCAGCGCGGCCAGGCTGCGCGCGCCCACCGGCAATTGGTCCTCGTCGATGTCGAACAGCGGCGAATGGTTGGGCGGCGCGGTCCGGTAATCCTTGCCCTTGGGCGGCGCACCCAGGAAGTAGAAGAAGCCCGGCACCACCTTCTGGAATTCGGAGAAGTCCTCCGAGCCGCTGACCTTGGGGATCACCGCGGCCTTGCCGCCCATGGCCAGCTTCAGCGCCGGCAGCGAGGCCTCGGTCAGCGCGGCCGGGTTGGTCGTCACCGGGTAGGCCACCGGGCCGAAGCGGACCCGGGCCTTGGCACCGCTGGACGCCGCGATGGCCTCGGCCGTGGTGGTGATGCGCTTGAGCGCGTCCTGGCGCATGCCCTCGTCGAAGGTGCGCAGGGTGCCCATCATCTCGACGAAGTCCGGGATGATGTTGTAGCGCGTGCCGCCCTGGATCTGGCCGATGGTGATGACGGCCGGCTCCTGGCTGATGTTGAGCTGGCGGCTCACCACCGTCTGCAGGCCCAGCACCACCTGGCTGGCGGCGACGATGGGGTCGACCGCGGCCCAGGGCGAGGAGCCATGGCCACCCCGGCCCTCCACGTGGATGTGGATGTTGTCCGAGCCCGCCATCAGCGGGCCGCTGCGGTAGCCCGCCACGCCCGAGGGCAGGTTGGACGAAATGTGCAGACCGTAGATGGCCTGGACGTCCTTCAGCACGCCGGCCTCGACCATGGCCTTGGCGCCGAAGCTGGGCACCTTGCCGCTGGCGTCGGGCTCCACTGGCGCGCCTTCCTCGGCCGGCTGGAAGATGAACTTGACGGTGCCCGGCAGCGCGGCCTTCATGCCTGCCAGCGCCTCGGCCGCGCCCATGAGCATGGCCACGTGGGCGTCGTGCCCGCAGGCGTGGGTGACGGGCACGTCCTTGCCCAGGTAGCTGGCCTTGGCCTGCGAGGCGAAGGGCAGGCCGGTGTTCTCGGGCATGGGCAGGGCGTCCATGTCGGCGCGCAGCGCCACCACCTTGCCGGGGCGGCCGCCGCGCAGCGTGCCCACCACGCCGGTGCCGCCGACGCCGGTCTGGACCTCCATGCCCAGCTGGCGCAGGTGCTGGGCCACCAGCGCGGCGGTGCGCACCTCCTGCCCCGACAGTTCCGGGTGCTGATGGATGTCGCGGCGCCACCGCACCATCTTGGCTGCCACGCCCTGGATCGCGGTGTCGATGGCCTGGAGGCCGGCGGCGTCCAACGCCTGGGCACGGGCGGGGGCGGACAACAGTGCGGCAGCGGTACCCAGGGCAAGGGTGGCGGCCAGGGAGAGTCGGGACAGGGCAGGGCGCATGGCAGGGGGTGAGGCAGTGGATGGAGCTGCCATGCTAAAAGCGCCACCTCAGGGTAAAGGGAGGCAAAATGGCCATCACACGAGCCAATATCGCCATGACTGCCCCCGCCCTGAGCCTGGACATCCCGGTCTTGCCCGAGACGGCCCTGGGCTATGCCCTGCACCTGGTGGAGCTGCTGCGTGCAGCCCAGCTGGTGGCCCGCCTGCGCCAGGGCGCGGCGGCACCCCGCATCGGCTGGCGCTGCCTCGATGCCCAGGGCCGCCCGCTGCGCACCGAAACCGGCCCGCTGGCCGCCTGCCTGCGCGAGGGCGCGTTCGACGGACCCGCCACGGCCGTGTTCATCGCGCCGTTGCACTGTCCCGACATCCCCAGCCTCCGGCAGGCGGCGCAGGCGCACGCCGGGTTGTCGCGCCGCATCGGGGTGGCCGTCGACCAGGGGCAGCAGATCGTGACCCTGGGCAACGCCGCCTGGCTGGCCGCCCACAGCCAGCGCCTGGGCGGTCGGCGCGTGGCCCTGCCCTGGTACTGCATCGCGGGTTTTGGCCACGACTTCCCGGGCATCACGGTGGCGGCGGGCGAGGCCGTGTGCCAGGACGGCCCCTGGCTCAGCGCCGGCCTGTCGCAGGACATTGGCCCGCTGGCGATCGCGTTGCTGCGCCATGGCCTGGGGTCCGAGCCCGCCGACGCGCTGGCCCTGGCCCTGCTGCCCGATCCGGTGCGCGAGCGCACGGCGCTGGGGGCGCTGCAGGCGCAGCAGATTCCCACAACCCGCGACAGCTGCCTGGCACGGGCCATCGCACACCTTGAGGCCCGCCTGGAGCAGCCCTACGCGTTGGAGCAGGTGGCCGCGGCGGCCGCGGTCAGCCCGCGCACCCTGTTGCGGCATTTCCGGCAGGCGCTGGGGCATTCGCCGCTGGACCACCTGCACCTGCTGCGCTGCGCCCGCGCGCGGGTCATGCTGGAGATCACGCTGGAGAGTGTGCCCAGCATCGCCCAGGCCTGCGGCTACGCCGACCCGGCCGCCTTCCGGCGCATCTTCGCGCGCCACACCGGCCTCACGCCCACGGTCTACCGCCAGCGCCACAGCCTGCGGGCGCCGCGCCAGCGCTGGCGCGTGGACTGGCCGCCTGAGGCATGATGGGGCCGCTGTTGCCGGAGACATCCCATGACATGGACCCCGATTTCCGCTGCGTGCTGGTTGGGCTGGTGGGCCCTGGTGCCGATGGTGCTGCCGGCCCCGGCACGGGCCGAAACGCCGCCCGTGCTGGAGAACAGCCTGGGCATGCGTTTCGTGCGCGTGCCGGCAGGCAGCTTCCGGATGGGCCACCAGGAGCCGGCCGAGCGCTGGGCGGCCGACTTCCCGCAGTACCCCCCCGACCGTTTTGCCCAGCTGTTCGACGAGGCGCCGGTGCACACGGTGCGCATCACGCGTGCGTTCTACCTGGGCCAGCACGAGGTGACGGTGGGCCAGTTCAGACGCTTTCTGGCGCGCTCCGGCCACGTGCCCGAGTCGGTGCGCGACGGCACGGGTGGCTACGGCTACAACCCGGCCTACGACCCGGCCACCTCGGCGCGGGGCGATGCCTTTGAAGGCCGGCTCCCGCGCTATTCCTGGGCCAACCCCGGCTTTGCCCAGACCGACGACCACCCGGTGCTCAACGTCACCTGGTTCGACGCCGTGGCCATGGCCGAATGGCTCAGCCGCCAGGAGGGACGGCGCTACCGCCTGCCCACCGAGGCCGAATGGGAATACGCCTGCCGCGCCGGCACCGACAGCCGCTACCCCAACGGCAACGACCCGCAGCGCCTGACCGAGATCGCCAACACCTTCGACGCCGACTCGGCCGTGAACTGGTCGCGCTGGTCCAGCTTTGCCCTGCGCGGCAGCGATGGCTATGCCTTCACGGCGCCGGTGGGCCGATTCGCGCCCAACGCCTGGGGCCTGCACGACATGCTGGGCAACGCCTGGGAATGGGTGTCCGACTGGCACGAGGACGATTACTACGCCCGCTCGCCGGTGAACGATCCGCGCGGGCCCGACACCGGCGATGTGCGCGTGCGACGCGGCGGTTCGTGGCACAGCTGGGGCCTGTACGCGCGCTGCGGCTACCGCAACTGGAACGCGCCCGGCACCCGCTACACCCTGGTGGGCATGCGCCTGCTGCTGGAATCCGAGTGAGTCACGGTGCCTTGAAACGGCCCTTGCGTGCCGCTTCCTTGGCGGCTTTCTCGGCCGCGCGCTGGGCCTCTGCCGCCTGTGCCACGGCCACCCAGCCCAGGAACTCGTCCGGCGTTTCCAGCGTGGCGCGGCCCAGCAGGCCGCCGCGGTATTCGGTCAGCACGATCTCGGCGGCCTTTTGCAGGTCGACCCGGCCCTTGCCCTGCAGGCAGCCGCGCCGGCTGCCGATGGCGCTCAGCAGCGCCTCGTCGTTGCCCACGTCCAGACTGGGCAGCTTGTAGCGGGCCAGCAAACCGGCGGCGTAGTGCCCGCGCAGGTAGCCCAGCAAGGCCATGGCCACGTCCTGCTCGTCGTAGGCGTTGCGGCCCACGGCGCCACTGGCGGCGAGGCGGTAGCCACTTTCGGGCACGCCGATGCGGGGCCACAACATGCCTGGCGTGTCGTACAGGTAGAAGTCGTCGGCCAGCACCACGCGCTGCTCGCGCCGGGTGATGCCGGCCTCGTCGCCGGTGTGGGCGGCGCGTTTTTTGACCAGGCTGTTGATCAGGGTGGACTTGCCCACGTTGGGGATGCCGCAGATCAGCACCCGCATGGGCTTGACCATGCCGCCGCGCCCGGGGTCCAGCTCGAAGCAGGCCTGGATGAGCTTTTGCGCCGGCGCGATCTCGCTGGCGTCGAGCAGCACCGCGCGGGTCCGAGGCTGGGCGTTGTAGTGGGCCAGCCAGAGGGCGTTGCGCTCGGGGTCGGCCAGGTCCTGCTTGTTGAGCACCTTGAGCGTGGGCTTGGCACCGATCAGCGAGGCCAGCAGCGGGTTGGCGCTGGAGCCGGGCAGGCGGGCGTCCAACAGCTCGATCACCACATCGGTGTCGTCCAGGCGCTCGGTGATGGCCTTGCGCGTGAGGTGCATGTGGCCCGGAAACCACTGGATGGTCATGGCGGTACCTTCCGGAATCAGGCCACCGCGCGCGGCTTGCCCAGCCGCTCGGGCGAGGTGTAGCGCTGCAGGTAGATGTCGAAAGGCAGGCTGTCGTTGGCCTCGATGTGCTTCTGTTCCTCGACCGAGGCCGCCGCCATCGCGTCGAAGTTCGCCTGCTGTTCGGCGCTCCAGGGCAGGGACAGCAGGTGGTCCTGTGTCCGGCGCGAACGCTCGCGCACGAAGGACACGAAGGAGTTGCCGTGGCGCTCGTGCATGGCCTGTAGCACGCGGGCCGAGGGCAGGGTGTCGGGGGCGGTCAGGCTGCCCTGGGCGTCTGACACGGCGCGGCTGTAGTCCTCGGTGCCGTGGGCGGCGTCCAGGGCGGCGGCGATCGGCGCACATTCGGCCAGCAGCGCCGCGCCCCATTCGACCAGCGGGACCTCGGCGCCATCGCGGCGCAGGGTCAGGCCCGGCTCGCGCCCGCGAGCGGCGGTCAGGTGCTGGTTGTGCTTGAGGTCGTCGATCTCCCGCGGGGTGTCGGGCGGACTCTCGCTTTGCAGACAGTGCAGCAGGAAAACGTCGAGAAAACGCAGGGTCTGGGCGTTGATGCCCACCGGCTCGAAGGGGTCGAGGTCCATCAGTCGCACCTCGACGTACTCGACGCCGCGCTCGCGCAGGGCATGCAGGGGCCGCTCGCCAGGGAAGATCACCCGCTTGGGGCGGATGGTGCCGTAGAACTCGTTCTCGATCTGCAGCAGGGTGGTGGCAAGCTGGTTGTAGTCGCCGCCGGGGTTGCGTATGCCCACCTGTTCGTAGGCCGGGTAGGGCCGGGTCAGGGCCTCGTGCAGCGAGGCGGCATAACCTTCCAGCCCGTTGTAGCTCACGGCCAGCGTGGCCTGGGCATCGCTCTGGTAGCCCAGGCGGCCCATGCGCAGCGAGGTGCCATATGGCATGTACATGCTGCCTTCGCCCAGCGGCTGCAGCTCGTGCTGGCGGCCTTCGACGAAGGTCTTGCACAGCGCTGGCGAGGCACCGAAGAGGTAGAGCAGCAAAAAGGCGTGGCGGCGGAAATTGCGGATCAGCGCGAAGTAGCCGTCGCTGTCCACGCCGGGTAGCGACCAGTTGTAGTGGATGCCCGAGATGGTCTGCATGCGCCGGCCGTAGCGGTGGCCCAGGCCCATGCGGTAGACGCTCTTGGCGCGGCCGACGTTGGACGAGCCGTAGCGCCCCAGCGGGATGGTCTCGTCGGTGGGCAGGCCACAGGGCATGCTGGAGACCCACAACATCTCGTGGCCCAGTTCGCGCATGACGCGGTAGGTGAACTGGTGGACCTGGGTCAGTTCGTCCAGGCAGTCGTTCACCCCGGCGTGCACCCCGGTGATCAGCTCCAGCTGCGATTCGCTGTAGTCGGTGGTGATGTGCGGATGGGTGAGGGCCGAGCCCAGGGCCGCCGGGTGCGGCGTGAGCGCCAGCCCGCCGCCGGGCAGCGCGCGCAGGCTCTCTTTCTCGATGCCGCGGCGTATGCCGCGCAGCCTGTCGGCCGGCAGCATGGCCGGGCTGTCCATCCCGCCTCTGGTGTTCATGTCGTTCTAGGGAAAATCGCTGAAAAGGGCGACGAACATACCACGTGGGCGCCCCGGCTGCCCAGCCCTGGCGCAAACGTCCCGGTCAAGTGCGGGCATGGGGCGCGGGGCTGGCTAACATGGCGCCAGTCCTGTAGTGCTTTTGTGCCCGTCCATGTCCTTGCCCACCCCCTTGCCCGCCAGCCACGCCGTCCACCAGCTGCGGGTGGTGCTGTGGCCCGGCGATGCTCCCGTGCAGGTGCCGGTGTTGCCTGGACAGACCCTGTTGCAGGCGGCGCTGGCCCAAGGCGTGGAATGGCCGCGCTCCTGCCGCAACGGCACCTGCCGCACCTGCCTGGGCCGGCTGGGGCAGGGCCGGGTGCGCTACAGCGTCGAATGGCCCGGGCTGAGCGCGGAGGAGAAGGCCGAGGGCTGTGTGCTGCCCTGCGTGGCCCATCCCCTGGAGGACGTGAGCCTGTTGCCGCCGTGACCGCGCATCAGCCCATCAGGTGGGTCTTGAAGAAGTCCAGCGTGCGGCCCCATGCCAGTTGGGCGGCGGCGGCGTCGAAACGGGGCGTGGTGTCGTTGTTGAAGCCGTGCTGCGTGCCCGGATAGCTGTGGGCCGTGTAGCGCACGTGGGCGGCCTTGAGCTCCTTCTCATAGGCCGGCCAGGCGGCGTTGATGCGCTCGTCGACGCCCGCGAAGTGGATCAGCAGCGGCGACTTGACCCAGGCGGCGTCCTCCACCGGTGGGTGGTTGCCGTAGAAGGACACGGCGGCGGTGAGGTCGGGCAAGCGGGTGGACAGCATGTGGGCGATGCCGCCGCCGTAGCAGAAGCCGACCACGCCGACCTTGCCGGTGCTCTCGGGGCGCACCTTGAGCGCAGCGCAGGCGGCGATGAAGTCCTCGCGGCACTTGGCCTGGTCGAGCTGGGCGAACAGGTTGCGGGCCTTGTCCTCGTCGCCCGGGTAGCCGCCCAGCGAGGTCAGCATGTCGGGCGCGAAGGCCAGGAAACCGTCGAGGGCCAGGCGGCGCGCGATGTCTTCGATGTGGGGGTTCAGGCCCCGGTTTTCGTGCACCACCAGCACGGCGGGCAGTTTGCCGCCGGCGTTGGCGGGCCGGGCCAGGTAGCCCTTGACCGTGCCGTGGCCCTTGGGCGACGCGTAAGTGATGTGGCTGGTGGCCAGCCGGGCGTCGTCGGGCTTGACCACCTGCGCCTCGGCGAACTTGGGGCTCAGCGAGGCCAGCAGGCCTGCCGCCGTCAGCCCGCCCACCGCGAACTTGCGGGCGCGGTCCAGAAAGGTGCGGCGGTCGATGTCGCCGTGCACGTAGGCGTCAAACAGAATGAGCAGTTCCTGGTCGAAGTCGGAGGCGGTCAGGCGGGTCATCGGCGGTCTCCTTGTGATGGAAATGTCAATTTAGCCCGCCTGGCGGCCGCCTGCCTATTGGGGGTTATTCCCCGTCTTCAGTTGACCATCACCAGTTTGCCCTTGACGGAGCGCGAACCCATCACCGCATAGGCCTGCTTGAGCTCGGCCATGGGCAGGGTGCGGTCGATCACCGGTTTCACCTTGCCCTGGGCGTACCACTGCGCCAGGGTGGCCATGTCGGCGGCGTTGGCCCGGGGCTCGCGCTTGGCGTAGTCGCCCCAGAACACGCCGACGATGGACGCGCCCTTGAGCAGGGCCAGGTTGAGCGGCAGGTTGGGGATGGGGCCGCTGGCGAAGCCCACCACCAGGTAGCGCCCGCGCCAGGCGATGGAGCGGAAGGCCGGCTCGGCGAACTCACCGCCCACCGGGTCGTAGACCACGTCCGGGCCCTTGCCCCCGGTCAGGCGCTTGATCTCGTCGCGGAAGCTGCCCGAGGGCGTGTGCACGCTGTAGTTGAGGGTTTCGTCGGCGCCCTCGGCCCGGCACAGGGCACATTTCTCGTCGCTGGAGGCGGCGGCGATCACCCGGGCGCCCACCGCCTTGGCGATCTGTATGGCCGCCGTGCCCACGCCGCCCGCGGCGCCCAGGATCAGCACCGTCTCGCCGGCCTTGAGCGCGGCGCGGTCCAGCAGCGCGTGGTAGGAGGTGGCGTAGATCATGATGAAGGCCGCCGCGTCCACGTGGCCAAAGCCCTCGGGCAGCGGAAAACACAGCGCCGCCGGCGCCAGCGTGTGGGTGCCGAAGCCACCCGTGCCGCTGAGGCAGGCCACGTTCTGACCCGGCTTCAGGTGGGTCACGCCGTCGCCCACGGCCTCGACCACTCCCGCGTACTCCGAGCCCGGCACGAAGGGCAGGGGCGGCTTGAACTGGTACTTGTTCTGCACGATCAGCAGATCCGGGAAGTTCAGGCTGGCCGCCTTGATGGCGATCAGCACCTCGCCGGGCTTGGGCACGGGCGTGGGCAGTTCCTTCCAGCTCAGGGCGTCAACGCCCACGGGGGTTTCGCAAAGCCAGGCGTGCATGGGTCTCTCCATCGGTGTCACAGAAGTGGTCCATCATAGGCATGAGGGCTCTGCGACGGCGGCGCGCCTTGTCCCAGGTGTGACCTCTAGAATCCCGAGAAATGAAAATCCTCCTGTCCAACGACGACGGCTACCAGGCCCCGGGCATCGTCGCCCTGTTCGACGCGCTCAAGACCCTGGGCGAGGTCGAGGTGGTGGCACCCGAACACAACAACAGCGCCAAATCCAACGCCCTGACCCTGCATTCGCCGCTCTACGTGAACCGGGCGGCGAACGGCTTTCGCTATGTCAACGGCACGCCGGCCGACTGTGTGCACATCGCGCTGACTGGCCTGCTGGGGTACAAGCCCGACCTGGTGGTCTCGGGCATCAACAATGGCGCCAACATGGGCGACGACACGATTTATTCGGGCACGGTGGGCGCGGCCATGGAGGGCTACCTGTTCGGCATTCCGGCGGTGGCTTTCTCCCAGACCGAAAAAGGCTGGAAACACCTGGACGCCGCCGCCGCCAAGGCCCGTGAACTGGTGCAGCACCTGATCGCCTCGCTGCCGCCGAGCGGCACGGCACACGCCGACCCGTGGCTGCTCAATGTCAACATGCCTTGCGTGCCAGCGCAGGACATGAGGGGTTTCAAGGTCGCCCGCCTGGGTCGGCGTCATGCGGCCGAGCCGGTGATTGCCCAGACCAGCCCACGCGGCGAAACGATGTACTGGATAGGTGGCGCGGGTGCCGCCAAGGACGACGCTGAAGGCACAGATTTCCATGCCACGGCCCAGGGCTACGCCACCATCACGCCGCTGCATGTGGACCTGACCGACCACCAGCGCCTGCCCTACTGGGCGCAGACGGCCGCCGCGCTGTCGCGCAAGCCCTGACATGAACGCACCGAAGCCGCGCCCGGGCTTTCCTGCGCGCCTGCCCGCGGGCGCGCCAACGCCCGTGCCGGCCCGCGCCAGGCAACCCCAGAAGCCAACGCTGCCCGCCAGCAGCGGGCTGGGCCTGGACTCCCACGCCGTGCGCCAGGCCATGGTGCGCAAGCTCAGCGGCCAGGGCATCACCCACGCCGAGGTGCTGGCGGCCATGGGCACGGTGGAGCGGCACCGTTTTGTCGACTCGGCCCTGGTCAACCAGGCCTACGAGGACACCAGCCTGCCCATCGGCCTGGGGCAGACCATCTCCAAGCCCAACGTGGTCGCCCGCATGCTGGAGCTGCTGTGCCATGGGCGGAGCCTGCCGCTGGGCCGGGTGCTGGAGGTGGGCACCGGCTGTGGCTACCAGGCGGCGGTGATGAGCCTGCTGGCCAAGGAGGTCTACAGCATCGAGCGCCTGAGGGGCCTGCACGACAAGGCGCGCGAGAACCTGCGCCCGCTGCGCCTGCCCAACCTGCACCTGCTGCTCGGCGACGGCATGCTCGGCTATGCGGCCGGCGCACCCTATGCCGGCATCCTGGCGGCGGCCGGCGGCGAGGCCATTCCCACTGCGTGGACCGACCAGCTCGCGGTCGGTGGCCGGCTGGTGGCGCCCGCCGCGCTGACGCCGGGGCGCCAGCACCTGGTGGTGATCGACCGCACCGCGAACGGTTTGCAACACACGGTGCTCGAGCCCGTGCACTTCGTGCCTCTAAAATCCGGGGTTGTTTGAAGACCGCCGTGTGGCCCCGTGGGCTGCGCGGCCTAGGTGAGGAATATCCATGACAACAGGTTTGAAACCGCGGGCCATGGCGCCGCGATCGGGCGCGGGGCGTGCGCTGCTGGTACTGACCGCCGCGCTGGTGCTGGCCGGCTGCACCACGCAGCGGCTGGGTCAGAAGGCGCCGGTGGTGGACCGCAGCACCGCCCGCACGCCCTCGGCCTCCGATGGCAGCGGTTCATCCGCCACGCCGGTGCCGCTGGGGCCGGTCGCGCCGGCCCTGCCTGGCGCCGAAAACGCTGGCAAACCGGGCTACTACACCGTGCGCCCCGGCGACACGCTGATCCGTATCGGCCTGGAGACTGGCCAGAACTGGCGTGACATCCAGAACTGGAACGCACTTGCCAATCCCAACCTGATCGAGGTCGGGCAGGTGCTGCGCGTGGTGCCACCGCTCGCCGATCCGTCGCAGCCGGCCGCCGCGCCGGTGGCGTCCAGCTCCGTGGCCGCGCGCCCCTTGCCGGTACCGGCGCCTGTGGCGCCGCCCGCGCCCGCGCCAGCGGCCATTCCCGCTGGCGACGATGTCGCCTTTGTGTGGCCCGTGCCCGGCGGGGTGCTCGAAACCTTCGACGAGGTCAAGAACAAGGGTGTGGACATCGCCGGCAAGATGGGCGACCCGGTGCTGGCCGCGGCCGATGGCCGGGTGGTCTACGCCGGTGCCGGCCTGCGGGGTTACGGCAACCTGATCATCCTCAAGCACAACAACACCTACCTGACGGCCTACGCCCACAACCAGAACCTGCTGGTGCGCGAGGACCAGGCCGTCAAGCAGGGCCAGAAGATCGCCGAGATGGGCAGCAGCGACGCCGACCGCGTGAAGCTGCACTTCGAGGTGCGCCGCCAGGGCAAGCCGGTCGATCCGCTCAAGCACCTGCCCGCGCGCTGAACAAGGCCCAGGCCGGCAGGGGGCGCCGGCCTGAGACAATCGGGGGCATGAGTCAATTGCCCCTTTCCGAATCCGAAACCCCTCTTGACGCGGCGCCCGCCGCCAGCGGCCTGCCCGCCGGCTGGCTGCGCATCGACGCCCTGGACATCGAGGCCCAGGGCGTGGCACGCCGCGACGATGGCAAGGTCATCTTCGTCGAAGGCGCGCTGCCCGGCGAGCTGGTCAGCGCCAGCACCCACCGCAAGAAGAACAACTGGGAGCAGGCCACGCTGACGGCCTTGCACACCACCTCGTCGCAGCGCGTGACACCGGGCTGCCCCCACTTCGGCCTGCACGCCGGCGCCTGCGGCGGCTGCAAGATGCAGCACCTGCACGTGGGCGCCCAGGTCGCCATCAAACAGCGGGTGCTGGAGGACAACCTCTGGCACCTGGCCAAGGTCAAGGCGGAGATAGTGCTGCGCCCCATCGAAGGCCCGGCCTGGGGCTACCGCTGGCGCGCCCGGCTGTCGGTGCGCCACGTGGCCAAAAAGGGCACCGTGCTGGTGGGTTTCCATGAGCGCAAGAGCCGCTACGTGGCCGACATGGGCGAATGCCACGTGCTGCCGCCCCATGTGAGCGCCATGCTGCCGCGCCTGCGCGAACTGATCGGCGGCATGGCCGCGCGCGACACCTGCCCGCAGATCGAGCTGGCTTGTGGCGACCACACCACGGCCCTGGTGCTGCGCCACCTGGAACCGCTGAGCGATGGTGATCTGCAGCAGTTGCGCGACTTCGCCACCCGCCACGCCGAACACGGCCTGCAGTGGTGGCTGCAGCCCAAGGGGCCGGACACGGTGCACCTGCTCGACCCGGTGCCCGAAGGCCGGCAGCTGTCCTACGCCTTGCCCGAGTTCGACGTGGTCATGCCCTTCAAGCCGACCGACTTCACCCAGGTCAATCCCCACATCAACCGCGTGCTGGTGGGCCGCGCGCTGCGCCTGCTGGATGTGCAGCGGCAGGAGCGGGTGATCGACTGGTTCTGCGGTCTGGGCAACTTCACCCTGCCGCTGGCCACCCAGGCCGGCGAGGTGCTGGGCATCGAAGGCAGCGACACCCTGGTGACCCGCGCGACCGACAACGCCCTGCGCAACCGCGCCGCCTCGCCGAAGCAGCACTGGGCGCCCACGCGCTTCGTGGCCCGCAACCTGTTCGAGATGACGCCCGCCATGCTGGTGGCGGACGGCGCGGCCGACAAATGGCTGGTCGATCCCCCGCGCGAAGGCGCCTTTGCCCTGGCCAAGGCCCTGGCCGACCTGCACCAGCAGTCGCTGGGCGTGGCCGAGCCCGGCACCGAGGTGGCGCTCGACGGCTGGACGCCGCCCCGGCGCATCGTCTACGTGAGCTGCAACCCCGCCACGCTGGCACGTGACGCCGGCCTGCTGGTGCACCAGGCGGGCTACCGCTGCACGGCGGCGGGCGCGGTCAACATGTTCCCGCACACGGCCCACGTGGAAAGCGTGGCGGTGTTCGAGCGGGCGGACTGATTCACTCCCCCGCGCCGCCTTCGGCGTCACCCCCCAGGGTATGCCAGCCGTCCGGCAAAGCCGACCCTGCGGCATCCCTGGCGGGCCGGCTTCATGCGATGGTCGTGGTGTGCCGGACGTGTGTCAGCCGCTGCGCTGGTTGGTTGCCGGGCGCTGCGGCGTGCCGCCGGTGCCCGTGCCCGAGGCCCCGGCCGGACGTGGCGGGGTGGTGGTGCTGGGCGCACCACCGTTGGCGGCGGGCAGGATGGGCTTGATGGACGGAATGGGCGGTGCGCCGGCCGCCGTGGGCCGCACGGCCGAGCCCGGCGCCTGACCACCCTTGGCGGGGGCGCTGGCGCTGTGGCTGGTGCCGGCCTTGCCGACCGGTTCGCCGTCGGCGGTTTCTTCGATCATGGCCGGCTTGGGCTTGGGGGGCATGCCGGCGACCTTGTTCTCGCGCATGTACTCGTCCATCTCGCGCCAGCCGGTGAACACCGCGGCCTTGCCGGCCTTGGTGTTGTTCTGGTAGCACTCCTCGATGCTGCGCTCGGCGTGCCGGCAGGCGCTGCCGATGGCCTTGCCCTCTGCCTCTTTCTGCGCGGCGATCTGCGGGGCCGTTTCGATGCCCAGCAGGTCGCAACCGCCCAGGAGCAGGGCCACGGACAGGGCGGACCAGCGGACATGGCGCGGGCAGGCGGGACGGCAGACGACGGACCTCATGGGTCTATTGTCGGCCGACCGGGGGCCAACTTGAAGGGATTTGAAACACAAAAGGGACCCGAAGGTCCCTTTTTCCATCACCGGTCTGCGCCAGATCAATCCCGTTCGCCGCCGAAGATGCCCAGCAGGGCGAGCAGGCTCTGGAAGATGTTGAACACGCTCAGGTACAGGCCCAGGGTGGCGCTGATGTAGTTGGTTTCGCCACCGTCGACGATGCGCTTGAGGTCGTACAGCAGGAAGCCGCTGAAGACGATGATGGCCATCACGCTCAGGACGGCCATGCCCACGGGGCTGCCCACAAACACGTTGATGATGCCGCCGATCAGGATGCCGATGGCGCCGATGAACAGCCACTTGCCCATGCCGGTCAGGTCACGCTTGATGACGGTGGACAGGCTGGCCATGACCAGGAAGATGCCGCCGGTGCCACCGAAGGCCGTCATGATGAGTTCGCTGCCGTTCTTGAAGCCCAGCACCTGCGCCAGCAGGCGGGCCAGCATCAGGCCCATGAAGAAGGTGAAGGCCAGCAGCACCGGCACGCCGGCGGCCGAGTTCTTGGTCTTCTCGATCGCGTACATGAAGCCGAAGGCACCACCCAGGAACACGACCAGGCCCATGAAGCCGGTCAGCGAGGCGGTGATGCCGGTGGCCACGCCCACCCAGGCGCCCAGCACCGTGGGCACCATGGACAGGGCCAACAGCCAGTAGGTGTTGCGCATCACGCGGTTGCGCTGCTCGACGCTGGCCGCGCTGCCAAAGCCGTCGTAGGTCTGGGGATTGAGGTTCATGGTGTCGCTCCTGAAGGTCAAATGGGGCGGCTGCCCGGAAAAACAAGTTGTACCGCCACACGGTGGCGACCGTGGCGCATTCTAGGGCGCCGTGAGGTCAAGGGTGAATTGACCTCAATCGGCGGAATGACACACGGATTCGACCAGCGCTGCGGTTAAGCTTGCCGCCTTCCCTAGATCCTTCCCTGCAGGAAACGTTCATGAAAACCAAATCCGTGCTCGAACTGGCCGACGTCAAGGCCATCGCCGCCGCCGCCGAAGCCGAAGCCCTGAAGAACAGCTGGGCCGTCACCATCGCCATCGTCGACGATGGTGGCCACCTGCTGTGGCTGCAGCGCCTGGACGGCGCACCCGCCATTTCCTCGCACATCGCGCCCGCCAAGGCACACACCGCCGCGCTGGGCCGCCGCGAAAGCAAGGTCTACGAAGACGTGATCAACCAGGGCCGCACCTCCTTCCTGAGCGCGCCCACCGTGGCCGGCATGCTCGAAGGTGGTGTGCCCGTGATGAAGGACGGCCAGTGCATCGGCGCCGTGGGTGTCAGCGGCGTCAAGTCCAGCGAAGACGCGCAGATCGCGCGCGCTGGCATCGCCGCCATCGGTCTGTGAGGCCTGGCGCCCATGAAAAAGCCGCTCCTTGGAGCGGCTTTTTTTTGTGTCCTCGGTGCCTATTTGGTCAGGATCAGCTTGCCCTGGCGCGTGGCCTGCAGGCGGTAGCGCTGGCCTTCGTGTTCGATCTCGACCACCCGCTGGCCGCGCAGCAGGTCGGCGCTGCTGATACGTGCCGGCGGCGGCGCTGGCGTGCCCGCGCCGTCGGCCCGGGGGGGCTTGGGGTCCGAGGCGGGCGCGGGATTCATGGGCTGGGTTCGGTGATGAAGCCGATCTTGCGCACGCCGGAGCGTTGCGCCGCCGCCATGGCCTGCGCCACGCGCTCGTAGCGCACGGCCTTGTCGCCACGGATGTGCAGCTCCGGCTGGGGCGTCTGGGCGCCGGCCAGGGCCAGGCGGTTGAAGAGCTCGGTGTCCTCGACGCGTTCGGCGTTCCAGAAGTAGCTGCCGCTGGCATCCACGCTCAGGCGGATGGTTTCGGGCTTGTCCTGGCTGCGTTCGTTGCTGGCGCGCGGCAGGTCGACGTTGACCGCGTGTTTCATCACCGGCACGGTGATGATGAAGACGATCAACAGCACCAGCATCACGTCGATCAGCGGGATCATGTTGATCTCGCTGAGCATCTCGTCGTTGTCGTTGTCAATAGAAGAAAAGGCCATCTTTGTTCCTCGTGTCGGTGTCGGTGCGCGTGTCTGACCGGGGACACCGCCGGGCTGGCTCTGCCAGACGGCTGGTGTCGCCCCCTGGGGGGTGACGCGAAGCGGCGCGGGGGGAGCCCGTTCAGGCTTTTTTCATGGGCACGACCTTGCCCTCGCCGCCCGCGCCCACGCGGGCGCCGGTGACGAAGTAGGCGTGCAGGTCGTGGGCGAAGCGGTTGAGCTTGTGCAGCACGCCCTTGTTGCCCCGCACCAGGGCGTTGTAGCCCAGCACCGCCGGAATGGCCACGGCCAGACCCAGGGCGGTCATGATCAGGGCCTCACCGATGGGACCGGCCACCTTGTCGATGGTGGCCTGGCCGGCCGCGCCAATGCCCAGCAGCGCATGGTAGATGCCCCACACGGTGCCGAACAGGCCCACGAAGGGGGCGGTGGAGCCGACCGAGGCCAGCACCGCCAGACCACCCTGCAGGCGGGCCGTGAAGTCGTCGGTGGTGTTGCGCAGGGCACGGGTCACCCAATCGCTCACGTCCAGCGTGTCGTGCAGCTGGGGCTTGCTCTGGCCGTCCTGGTGCAGCACGTGGCGGGTGGCGTCCCGGCCTTGCAGGGCCAACTGGCGAAATGGGTTGCCTTCCTCGGCGCCCAGCTTGTCCAGGCCCTCGGCGAAGTCGTTGCTGTGCCAGAAGCCCTCCACCTGCTGCGCCTGCGCACGGTGGCGGCGCAGGTCCAGCGCCTTGACGATCATCACCATCCAGCTGGCCAGGGACATGCCCAGCAGCAGCAGCGCGACGCTGCGGGTGATCCAGTCGCCCTCGTTCCACACGTGGGCCAGGCCAAAAGAGGTTTCCATGAACACTTACTCCAGTACAAAGTTGATCGGTACGTTGAACCACATCGCCTCGGGTGTGCCGGCGCGCTTGCCTGGCACGTAGCGCCAGCGGCGCACGGTGTCCAGCGCGGTCTGGTCCAGGCGGTCAAAGCCGCTGGATTGCGCGATTTCGGCTTTCGAGGCGCTGCCATTGGTTTCGATGAACACCCGCACCACCACCTTGCCCTGTTCGCCCAGGCGCTTGCTCAGCGGGGGATAGGCGGGCCGGGGGTTGTTCAGGTAGTCGGCGTTGCTCGAGGGCAACTCGATGCGCGGCGGGGCAGGGGGATCCGCCGGGGCGGGGGCGGGCGGCGCCGTGGCGACCGGGGCGGTGATGGGTGGGGCGGGCGGCTGCGGCTGGCTGGTGCCGGTGGGCGCATCGGGCGCCGGCGTCGGATCGGGCGTCGCCACGGGCAACGGGGGCAGGGGCGCGGGCTGGCGTGGTGCCTGCTGCACCGGTTGTGGCTTGACGCGCGGCGCCGGTGGTGGGGGGGTGATGATGGGCTTGGCCGGTTCGATGAACTCCACCAGCACCTCGGCCGGCACCACCAGTTCAACGGCGCGCCGCAGCAGGCCGCTCTGCAAGGCCCACAGGCCACCAACGTGCAGGGCCACCACGCCCAGGGCGATGGCGGTGTTGCGCGGCAGCAGGGGTGAGCGGGTCATGGGGCTGGGTGCCACCGCGCCGGCAGGTGCCGCGGCGGGCGTGAAGGAAGTCGTCAGCGGGTTCATAGTGTAGAAAAGACCGGCGCGTTCAGCGCCTCAGCACCCACCAGCCCAATGCCAGCACCAGCACGAGCCCTCCGAGCAACAGGGTCATGGGTGTCCGCCATGGGTCAGGTCGACGGCCACCGTCCCGGGGCGGATGGCCGTGAGGGACAAATGGACAGGTCGGCGTGTCATGTGAAAATTATAAATGCGAATTGATCGCATTTGCGTTGATTGTTGAAAATCAGGCGCCAGGCCACAACACGCCGGGGCCCACATCGGCCAGCGTGCGGCAGCCGCAGAGCGCCATGGCGACGTCCAGTTCGTCGCGCAGCAGCCGCAACACGTGGGCCACGCCCAGGGCGCCGGCGTTGGCCAGTCCGTGCAGCACCGGGCGCCCGACCATCACCGCGCTGGCACCCAGCGCGATGGCCTTGAGCACGTCGGTGCCACGGCGCAGGCCGCCGTCCACGATCAGGGGCACGGCGCCATGGATGGCGCGGGCCATGGCGGGCAGCAGCTGTGCGGTGGCGGGCACGGTGTCGAGCGTGCGGCCACCGTGGTTGGACAGGATCAGGCCGTCGACGCCCAGGGCGATGGCCTGGGTGGCGTCCGCCGGGTGGGTGACGCCCTTGAGCAGCAGCGGCAGCCGCGTCTGCGCGCGCAGCCAGGCCACATCGTCCCAGCCGGGCGCCTGCAACAGCAGCTGATCGAACAGCCGGCTCTGGCCCGGTAGCAGGTCGGGCAGGGGTGGCACCGGCATGCCCTGGAGGTGCACCGCGTGCACGTCGGGCGGGAACTGGAGCGGGTGGCGGCGTTCGGCGTCGCGCACGCCGCTGACGGGGGCGTCCACGCTCAACACCAGCGCCTCGAAGCCGGCGGCCTCGGCCCGGCGCACCAGTTGCAGCGTCGCGTCGGCGCTGGCTTGCCAATAGAGCTGGAACCAGAGCGGGCCGCGCTCGGCCTCGTCGCGCACCAGGCGGCAGATGTCTTCCATGGGGGTGTTGGACTGGGTGCTCAACACGAAGCCGGCACCCTGTGCGGAGGCGGCCACGGCGGTGGCCGCTTCGCCATGGGGGTGCAGCAGGCGCTGGTGGGCCATGGGCGCCACGATCAGCGGATGGGCCAGTTCCCGGCCCAGCAGGCGCAGGCGGGTGTGGCCGTGGGCCAGTGGCCGCAGCACGCGCGGCGCGAGGGACAGGGCCTGCCAGGCCTGGTGGTTGGCGCGCAGCGTGAGTTCGTCGGCGGCGCCACCTTGCACGTAGGCCCAGACGCCGGCATCGAGCGCCTGGCGGGCGCGAGCCTCGTGGTCGGACAGGCTCACCAGGTCGGCGGGCAGCGTCTGCCGCGCGGCCGTCATGTGTCGGCCCACATGCGCAGCAGGTTGTGGTAGGTGCCCGTGAGGCCGGTGGCCTCGGGTGTTTCGCCGTGTTGCGCGCGCAGGCGCAGCAGGTGCATGTCCATGTCGTGCAGCAGGCGGCGCTGCTCGTCACTGCGCACCATGCTTTCAATCCAGAAGAAGCTGGCCAGCCGCCAGCCGCGCGTGACCGGCTCGACCTGGTGCACGCTGGTGCCGGGGTAGATCACGGCGTCGCCCGCCGGCAGCTTGATGCGCTGGCTGCCAAAGCTGTCCTGCACCGCCAGGGCGCCGCCGTCGTAGCTGTCGGGGTCGGCCAGGAAGACGGTGCAGGAGATGTCGGTGCGCACCCATTGGCTGGTGGCGCGGGAATGGAGCACGGCGCCGTCCACGTGGTCGCCGTAGTGGTTCTGCTGGCCGCCGTAGCGGTTGAACAGCGGGTTGAAGATCTTCTTGGGCAGGGCGGCCGAGAAGAACAGCGGGTCGCGCTGCAGGGCCCGCAGGATCAGGGCCTGCAGGGTGCGCGAGGCCTCGCTGTCCTGGGCCAGTTGCTGGTTGTTCTTTTGCGCCAGGGCCTGCCCGCCCGCGCTGTTGCGCCCGTCCAGCCAGGGCGCGTCCTCGCCCAGGTGGGCGCGGGCGACCTGCAGTTCATCCTTGGAGAGGAGGTTTTTCAAATGCAGCAGCATGGGCACGGAGCAGGGGCGGGCAGGTTGGCGCAGGGTTCTCCAGGGGCTCAGAACAGCGTCTTGAGCGTGACCTGGATGGAGCGGGGCGCACCAGGCGTGTAGAAGCCACGGTACAGCGCGTCGGCGTAGAGCTTGTCGGTCAGGTTGTTGATGTTCAGCCGGACCAGGGTCGTGTCGCTCAGGTTGTATTCGGCCATGGCGTCGATGGTGGTGAAGGCCTTGGCCACCAACTGGCGCGCGCCTTCCGGGCTTTGTTTGCCGCGGTAGTTCAGGCCGGCGCCGACACGCAGTTTCGGGCTGATGCGGTAGGTCGACCACAGGCTGGCGCTGTGCTTGGGCGTGAGCGCGGGGCGGTCGCCCTGCACCTGCGCGCCGGCGCCGTTGGCGGCCAGGGCCACGTTGCTGCTGTCGATCTTGGCGCTGGGGATCCAGGTGTGGTTGTAGAAAACGTCCCAGGCGGACGTGATGCGGCCGGCCAGGTTGAACTCCATGCCGGTGGCGTGGCGCTTGCCCGAGAGCAGTTCCTGCGCCGCGGCGGTGTCGGGGTCGGGGTTGCGCTCGTTGTACTTTTCCGAACGGAACAGGGCCACGCCCAGCGTCGCGCGTTGCTCGAACATCTCGAACTTGCCGCCGACCTCGAAGTTGCGGCTCTTTTCCGGGCCGGTGTTGGCCGTGCGGGCCGCTGGCCCGGTCGGGGTGAACTGGTAGGCGTCACCCGAGGTGTTGTAGGAGGTGCCGATGGACGCGTAGTAGGAGGTGCTGGCGTCCGGCTGGTAGATGGCGCCCAGGCGGGGGCTCCACAGGTTGTCGCTGCGGTCGAAGTTGCGCGCCGGTGTCACGGTGCCGTTGGCGGCCGTGCTGGCCGGCACTTGGTAGGAGGCGTCGAAGCG
Organism: Hydrogenophaga sp. OTU3427; assembly: GCF_038440225.1. Classification (NCBI taxonomy): domain Bacteria; kingdom Pseudomonadati; phylum Pseudomonadota; class Betaproteobacteria; order Burkholderiales; family Comamonadaceae; genus Hydrogenophaga; species Hydrogenophaga sp. OTU3427. The sequence goes on from NZ_JASATI010000005.1 coordinate 112,931, forward strand.
GTCGAAGCGCAGGCCACCGACCAGCTTGACCGTGTCGGTGAGGGCCACGGTGTCCTGCGCGTACAAACCGATGCTGCGGGCCTGGAAGGTGTTGTAGCTCGGGGTGCCACGGGTGTCGGGGCGCCAGTCCCCGTCGTTGGGCGTGCCCACCGTGGAGCCGAGGTTGCTGGCCGTGCCGGCGAAGTTGTTGTTGCGCTTGGCGTCTTCGTCATAGAGGTCCACGCCCGCGATCAGGTCGTGCTTCTTGCCCAGCGCCTCGAACTTGTGCGTCAGGTCGCTCTGGAACTGGGTGATGTCGCTCACGCCCTTGCGGCCCTTGGGGGTGCGGGTGATGGCGGTGTCGGGGCCGAGGTTGGCGGCCGTGGTGGCTTCGCCGTTGGTCTGGCCGAAGCGGATGACGCTGGCCCACAGGTCACGTTCGTAGCGGCCCTTGCGCACCTTGGTGCTCAGCTCCGTGTCCTTGTCGAAGCGGTGCTTGTGGGTGAAGGTCACATAGTCGGCCGAGCTGTCCTGGTAGTCGCTGGCCAGGCCGTAGTAGTTCTTGGCCGGCAGCGTGGGCTGGATCACGCCGTTGCTGGTGAACCACGGGTGGTTGTAGCTGGGGCGCCCATCGACTTCCAGGTGGTAGAAGCCGATCGAGAACTCGTCGCGCGAGCCGATGCCCCAGCGGTAGGTCGGTGCGATGCCGTTCTTGCGGGTGCTGGCGCCGTTGTTGTAGTGGTTTTCCAGCAGCGCGTTCAGCCGCACCGCCGAGTCCTCGCCGGTCTTGATGTTGAAGTCGCCGCTCAGGCGGTGCTGGTTGCCCGTGCCCAGGGTGTAGTTCACCTCGTGCTGGTCCATCAGGAAGGGCTGCTTGTTGACCTGGTTGACGACACCGCCGGTCGAGCCCTTGCCAAACAGCATGGAGGCCGACCCCTTGAGCACTTCGACGCGGTCGTGGTTGAAGGTGTCGCGCGAATACAGCACGCCGTCGCGCATGCCGTCCACGTAGATGTCGCCGGCCAGGCCGAGCGAGAAGCCACGCAGACGGACGTCTTCCTCACCGGTCTCGCCGGCCTGGAAGGTCACACCCGCGGTGGTGCGCAGCACGTCGCGGAAATCGTCGAGGTTGCGATCGTCGATCAGCCGCTCGGTCATCACCGTGACGGTCTGGGGAATGTCGCGCAACGCCTGCGTGCCCTTGCCGATCTGGGTGTCGGTGGCACGCAGCGTGGTCTTGGCGTTCGAGCCTTCGGCCTGTTCCTTGACGGTCACGGTGGACAGCGTGGCCGCGCTGGTGGGGGTGCCGGTGGTCTGGGCGGCGGCGCCCAGGGAGCCGGCCAGCAACATGGCGCCCAGCGGCAACAGGGTCGCGGGGCTGTGGACGGAGGTGGAGACGGGGGCGGCGCTGCGCTTGGAGGACATGCGGCCAGGGGTGCGTTTACGGGACATGCGAGTCAATCGGCAGAGGTTGTCGGCTGGCTGCGGCCTGGCGATGGGCATGGCGCGTGGCTGGCTGGTCACGGCAGTATAAAGCAAATGCGAACGATTCGTAATATCATGATGAACATCGTTGCTGCGACGCACAAAGAAGGCTATCGGGTTGATACCTACTATCAATAGAGCTGTGCCATTGAACGGTTCTATACTTCAAGCCATGGCGAAAACGCCTATCGATTTCCATCAACCCATAGGAGCTAACTCATGTCCATCATCAACGCCCTGTCCCTGATCAACACCAAGGTCCAGCCCTTCAAGGCCCAGGCTTTCCGTCAAGGCAAGTTCATCGAAGTGACCGAGAAGGACCTGCAGGGCAAGTGGTCCGTGCTGATCTTCATGCCGGCCGCCTTCACCTTCAACTGCCCGACCGAAGTGGAAGACGCCGCCGACAATTACGCCGAGTTCCAGAAGGCCGGTGCCGAGGTCTACATCGTGACCACCGACACCCACTTCTCGCACAAGGTGTGGCATGAAACCTCGCCCGCCGTGGGCAAGGCACAGTTCCCGCTGGTTGGCGACCCGACGCACCAGCTGACCCGCGGCTTCGGCGTGCACATCGAAGAAGAAGGCCTGGCCCTGCGCGGCACCTTCGTGATCAACCCCGAAGGCGAGATCAAGACCATGGAAGTGCACGACAACGCCATCGCCCGCGACGTCAAGGAAACCCTGCGCAAGCTGAAGGCCGCCCAGTACGTGGCCAACAACCCCGGCCAGGTCTGCCCCGCCAAGTGGAACGAAGGCGCCAAGACCATCGCGCCTTCGCTGGAATTGGTCGGCAAGATCTGATTGAGCTCCCCCCTGCGCCGCGCCTAGGGGCGCGTCTTCCCCCAAGGGGGACAACGCCAGCGGACCGGCAAAGCCGGCTCCGCGGCGTTCCCGGAGGGGCTCCCCCTCCGCCCGTTCGTTATTTGGCAGTACCGCTGCCTCATGGGCTCAACTGGCTCATGCACCAGCGGCATTGGTTCCGTGCGCCCATTTTTTGATTTTCAAGGAGTCCACCGTGCTTGACGCCACCCTCCAATCGCAGCTCCAGACCTACCTCGGCATGTTGCGCCAGCCCATCCAGCTGATCGCCTCGCTGGACGACAGCGCCACGGCCACCGAGATGCGCGGCCTGCTGGACGACATCGTGGGCCTGTCGGACAAGGTCACGCTGGACACCTCGGGCAACGACGCGCGCAAACCGTCTTTCGTGGTGGCCCGCGCCGGTGAAACCCAGGGCGTGCGTTTTGCCGGCCTGCCGCTGGGCCACGAGTTCACCTCGCTGGTGCTGGCCCTGCTGTGGACCGGTGGCCACCCCCCCAAGGTCGAGCCGGACGTGCTGGACAGCATCCGCGCCCTGGACGGCGACTTCAGCTTCGAGGTCTACATGTCCCTGACCTGCCACAACTGCCCGGACGTGGTGCAGGCGCTCTCGCTGATGGCCATCTTCAACCCCAGGGTCAAGACCGTGGTGATCGAGGGCGGCGCCTTCCAGCAGGAAGTGACCGACCGCGAGATCATGGCCGTGCCCATGGTCTTCCTCAACGGCCAGGTGTTCGGCTCGGGCCGCATGACGGTGGAGGAAATTGTGGCCAAGCTCGACGTCAACGCCGACGCCCGCGACGCGGCCAAGCTCTCGGCCAAGGACCCCTTCGACGTGCTGATCGTCGGCGGTGGCCCGGCCGGTGCTGCAGCCGCGGTGTACGCGGCCCGCAAAGGCATCCGTGTGGGCGTGGCGGCCGAGCGTTTTGGCGGCCAGGTCAACGACACGCTGGCGATCGAGAACTACATCTCGGTGCTGGAGACCGATGGTCCGAAGTTCGCCGCCGCGCTCGAAGCCCAGGTGCGCCACTACGAGGTGGACATCATGAACCTGCAGCGCGCCGAGAAGCTCATTCCCGCCGCGCAGCCGGGCGGCCTGGTGGGCGTGCAGCTGGCCAATGGCGCCACGCTGCAGGCGCGCAGCGTCATCCTGTCCACCGGCGCGCGCTGGCGCAACGTCAACGTGCCCGGCGAGCAGGAATACAAGAACAAGGGCGTGGCCTATTGCCCGCACTGCGATGGCCCGCTGTTCAAGGGCAAGCGCGTGGCGGTGATCGGTGGCGGCAATTCGGGGGTCGAGGCCGCGATCGACCTGGCCGGCATCGTGCAGCACGTGACCCTGGTGGAGTTCGCCGACCAGCTCAAGGCCGACGCCGTGCTGGTGAGCAAGCTCAAGAGCCTGCCCAATGTGAGCGTCCATGTGAACGCGCAGACCACCGAGATCACCGGTGCCGACGGCAAGGTCAACGGCCTGAAGTACAAGGACCGCGTGAGCGGCCAGGAGCAGTTGGTGGCGCTGGAAGGCGTGTTCGTGCAGATCGGCCTGGTGCCCAACACCGAGTTCCTCAAGGGCACGGTGGAACTCAGCCGGTTTGGCGAGATCGTGGTCGATGCCAAGGGCCACACCAGCGTGGACGGGGTGTTCGCCGCCGGCGACTGCACCACCGTGCCCTACAAGCAGATCGTGATCGCCGCCGGTGAAGGCGCCAAGGCCGCGCTGAGCGCCTTCGACCACCTGATCCGCCTGCCGGTGCTGGAGACCGCGGCGGCCTGAGGTCTCCCAATGCTCAGGGCGGGGCGGCCGCCGCCGCCTCCTGCGCCTGCAGCTCGCGCCACATCACCTTGCCGCTGCCGCTCTTGGGCAGGGCGTCCACGAACGCCACCAGGCGCGGCGCCTTGTAGGCCGCCATGTGGCCGTGGGCCCAGGCCATCAGGTCCTCGGCGCTCAAGGCATGCCCCGGGCGCAGCACCACCAGGGCCTTGACGGTCTCGCCGCGTTTGCCGTCTGGGGCACCGATCACGCAGGCTTCCTGGATGGCCGGGTGGTGATAGAGCAGGGCCTCCACCTCGGCCGGCCAGACCTTGTAGCCCGAGGCGTTGATCATGCGCTTGAGGCGGTCGGTCATGAAGAAATAGCCGTCCTCGTCGACACGACCCATGTCGCCGGTGCGCAGGAAGCGTTTGCCGTTCAGCTCGATAAAGGCCGCCGCCGTGCCTGCGGCGTCGTTCCAGTAGCCCTGCATCACTTGGGGGCCGTGCACCACGATCTCGCCCGACCCGCCCTGAGGCAGCTCGGCCAGCGTGACCGGGTCCACCACCCGCGCGTCGACGTCGTAGACCGGGATGCCCAGGCACTGCGGCTTGGGCCGGTGCGGCGGGTTGATGTGGGTGGCGGCCATGGTTTCGGACATGCCGTAGCCTTCCACGTAGTCCAGCCCGGTGAGCTGCTTCAGGCGTTGCGCCACCGCCTCGGGCATGGCCGCGCCGCCGCCGCGTATGCCGCTGAGGCTGGAGAGGTCGTAGCGGTCGAGCTGCGGGTTGGCGAGGAAGTCCACCGCCATGGTGGTGATGCACTGCCACACCGTGACGCGGTAGCGCTGCATGCAGGTCGCGGCGGTGTCGCGGTCCCAGCGCGGCAGGATCACGATGGTCGCACCGATGAACATGGGGCCGTTGAGGCTGCCCGACAGCCCCGTCACGTGGAAGAAGGGCAGCACCGAGAGGTAGACCGCGTCCTGCGTGCGCCCGAACCAGTGCACGCCGCCCACCAGCGTGCTCATGACGCTGCGGTGGGTGTGCGCGCAGCCCTTGGGCCGGCCGGTGGTGCCCGAGGTGTAGGGCATCACACACAGGTCGTCCGGCCCCGCCGTGAGCGGGCCGGGCGTGTGCCGCGCGGCCAGCACATCGCTCCAGGCGTGGGTGCGCGGGTGGGCCAGGGGCGCGGCCGGGGCGCGCACGAAGTCGGGCACCGGCAGGTCGGTGGGCGTTTGCAGGTAGTCGCTGTAGGCCGCCACCACGGCGTGCCGCAGGGGCGTGCCGGCCTCGTCCAGCACCGGCAGCAGGTGGGGCAGCAGTTCCTGCGCCACGAAGGCGGCCCGCGCGCCGCTGTCTTGCACCGCGTGCCGCAGTTCGTCGCTGCGGTTCATGGGGTTGACCGGCACGGCCACCGCGTTGGCGCGCACGATGGCATAGAAGGCCAAGGCCCACTGCGGGCTGTTCTGCATGTAGACCAGCACGCGGTCGCCGGCCTGTACGCCGCAGACCTGCTGCAGGTGGCCGGCCAGGCGCTCGGCCTCGTCCTTGAAGCGGGCGAAACCGATCTGGGTGTCGTAGAAGACGATGAAGGGCTTGTCGGGGTAGCGCGCGGCCGACACCTCGACGTTGTGGAACAGGCTGGTCTGCGGCAGCGTCAGGTGCTGTGGCAGGCCGGGCGGCCAGTGGGCGAAGTGGGCGGTGTTGGGCACGGCGGTGTCTCCTTGAGCGGCATTGTCGGGTACGGCCCGTGGGCTGGCGTTACCATGCGCGACAGTTTTTTCCTTCTCTGTTTTGCTTCGCCGCCATGGGTGCCCTTTCCAACAGTCGTCTTGTCTACTCCACAGATACCGGCCGCGTGTGCCCCGATTGTGGCCAACCCAAGGCCCAGTGCGTGTGTGGTCGGCCCAAGGCGGCGCCCGCCACCGATGGCGTGGTGCGTGTGTTGCGCGAGACCAAGGGCCGTGGCGGCAAGGCCGTCACCGTCGTGCGTGGCCTGGGCCTGCTGCCCGAGCCCCTGGCCGCCCTGGGCAAGCGCCTGCGCACCGCCTGCGGCTCGGGTGGCACGGCCAAGGACGGCGTGCTCGAAATCCAGGGCGACCACGTCGAGCGCGTGATGGCCCTGCTGGCCGCCGACGGCCACAAGGTCAAGCGCGCCGGCGGCTGATTCAGGCCATCAGCTCCAGCAGCCGGTCCAGGCCACCTTCGTTGATGGCCACCATGGCCTGCTCGCGCACCTTGGGCTTGGCGTGGTAGGCCACCGACAGGCCGGCCGCGCCCATCATGGGCAGGTCGTTGGCGCCGTCGCCCATGGCGATGCACTGGCCCGGCATGATGTTCAGCAGCGACGCCACTTCCAGCAGGGTGCGGCGTTTTTCGGCGCCATCGCAGATGTCGCCCCAGTTCTGGGTGACCAGCCCGCCGGTGAGGGCGCCGTCCTGAATGTCCAGCAGGTTGGAGCGGCTGAAATCGATGCCCAGGCGCTCGCAGACGCGGTGGGCGAAGAAGGTGAAGCCGCCCGAGACCAGCAGCACCTTCATGCCCACGCCCTGGCAGGCGCGGATCAGCTCGGCCGCGCCGGGGTTGATGCGCAGGCGCTCGGTGTAGACGCGCTCCATGTCGGCCAGGGTCACGCCCCTGAGCAGGGCCACGCGGCGGCGCAGGCTGTCCTTGAAGTCGGTGATCTCGCCGCGCATGGCGGCCTCGGTGATGGCCGCCACCTCGGCCTTGCGGCCCACCGCGTCGGCGATCTCGTCCACACACTCGATGTTGATCAGCGTGGAGTCCATGTCGAAGGCGATCAGCTTGTAGTCGCTGAGCCGCAGCGGCGGGGTGAAGCCCTGGACGACGAGGCCGGGCGCGTGTTCGGTGGGGGAGGTGGGCGCGTGCGTCATGGGCGAGGATTATCGGGGCTGCGCCGACACCGCCGCCCATGACCGGGGCGTCCCGGCCCGGTTCACTGCGGCGTGAGCCCGGCAGCCTTGACCAGTTCCGCGTGCAGCTTGATGTCGGCCGTGATCGTGCGCTGCACGTCCTCGGGTGTGCTTGGCGCGACCTCGATGCCACTTTCGGCCAACTTGGCCTTCATCTCGGCGTCCATGGCCACCCGCACGGCGCGGTTGAGCTGGTCGATGATGGCGCGGGGGGTCTTGGCCGGTGCCAGCATGGCGATCCAGGCCGACAGGTTGAGGTCGGCAATGCCGTTTTCGGCCATGGTGGCCACGTTGGGCAAGACGGGCGAGCGCTGCGGGCTCAGCAGGCCCAGTGCGTGCAGCTTGCCCGCCTGGATGTGGGGCAGGGCTTCGGGCAGCACGGCGAACATGGCGTCCACGTTGCCGGCCAGCGTGTCGTTGACGGCCAGCGCACCGCCCTTGTAGGGCACGTGCAGCATGCGGGCCTGGGTGCGGGTCTCGAACATCAGCCCGCCCAGGTGCTGCGGGCTGCCGTCGCCGGACGACGCGAAGGTGATCTGGCCGGGCGCGGCCTTGGCGGCGGCCAGGAAGGCGGCCACGGTCGGGTACTTCTGCCTGTCCTTCACCACCAGCACCATGGGCTGGTTCACCAGGCGCGACACCGGCATGAAGTCGGCCTCGGGGTCGTAGGGCAGGGTCTTGAAGATGCTCTTGTTGGTGGTCAGGAAGGAGGCTGGCGACACCGTCAGCGTGTAGCCGTCGGCCGGGGATTTGGCGACGGCCGGCATGCCGATCTGGCCCGAGCCGCCGGCGCGGTTGTCCACCACGAAGGGCTGGCCCAACTGCGTGCTGAGCTTTTGGCCCAGCATGCGGGCGATCATGTCCACGCTGCCGCCGGCCGGCAGTCCGAGGATGAGCTTGATCGGGCGGTCCGGGTACTGGCCCTGGGCCAGCGCGGGGGTGGCCATGGTCAGCGTGCCCATGGCGGCGGCGAAGAGCAGTGCGGTGCGTCGGATGTGCATGGTGGAACTCCTGGGAGGGGGGAGGTGGCACCATCTTTGTAGACAGTGGTGTATACAGTTTGCGCCGAATACAGCGCACACCTCACAGGGGTTTCCCTAGGCCGCGCGGTCCGTTGTCACGGGCACAGACCGTAGCCCAGCTGAAGCTTGCGTTTGCGCGCCGGCTCATTGCTCACGGCAAAACGGCCAAAGTAGCGATCGCCCCAGGTCTTGTCGGTGATCAGGTCGAAAGCGCAGTCTCCCGCCATGTCCCGGATGCAGGCGGCGTTGGGCGACCAGAAGTTCGTGATGTCGCCCGCGAGCGCATCGTGCCGGTGGTAGCGCGCCAGGGCGTGTTCGGATGGCAGGTCGTTGGCCGCGTGGCTCTCGAGGTACATGGTCCCGTGGCACAGCGAGCGGACGATGGCGAGCGCCTTCATCATGTCCGGCAGGTGGTAGAGCACACCGAGAAACAGCACGTGATCGAAGGTGCCGAGCGTTGCGGCGCTCAGGTCGTAGACGTTGGCGCAGTGGTAGTCGAACGTCGCGCCGGTGATCTTCTCCATGGCGCCGAAGCCGTGTGCCTCCTTGGAGCGGTAGTCAACGGCCACCACACTGGCGCCGCGGCGCTGGGCGGCCAGGGAGAAGAAGCCGTCCGAGGGGCCGATGTCCAGCACGCGCTGGCCGCTGAGGTCGGCGGGCAGACCCAGCGCGTCGAGCAGGAAGCGGGGATCGTAGGAGCCCGGCGTGACCAGTCCTGGAAGGATCTCGAAGGTGTGGTGCCAGTGGGGCACCGCGGCGACCAGGCGCTGGGCTTCATCCAGGTTCATGCGTTCTTTCCAGGTTCGGGGAGGATCGGTTTGCCCAGGCTGCGCAGCACGTCGCGCACCATCTGCGCGCGGTCCTTGGGGTCTTTCAGCCCGCGTTCGATGCGCAGCTTGTCGTTGCCGGCCAGCTTGATGTGCTTGTTCTTCTGGATCAACTCGATGATGCGCATGGGCTCCACCGGCGGGTTGGGCCGGAAGTGGATGCTGATCACGCCTGGCGCGGCGTCGACCTTGACCACGCCGTAGGGCTGGCTGATCACGCGCAGGCGGTGCACGTCGATGAGAGTTTGGGTCTGTGCCGGGGGCTTGCCGAAGCGGTCCACGATTTCCTCCAGCAGGGCGTCGATCTGCTCGGTGGTCTTGGCGGTCGCCAGTTTCTTGTAGAAGCTCAGGCGAAGGTGCACGTCGCCGCAATAGTCGTCGGGCAGCAGGGCGGGGGCGTGCAGGTTGATGTCGGTGGTCACGCTCAAGGGGGCCAGCAGGTCGGGCTCGCGGCCGGCCTTGAGCGAGGCCACGGCTTCGCTGAGCATCTCGTTGTAGAGCTGGAAGCCCACCTCCAGCATGTTGCCGCTCTGGTTCTCGCCCAGCACCTCGCCAGCGCCGCGGATCTCCAGGTCGTGCATGGCCAGGTAGAAGCCGCTGCCCAGTTCCTCCATCTGCTGGATGGCGTCCAGGCGCTGGGCGGCCTGTTTGGTCAGGTCCTCGGTGTCGGGCACCATGAGGTAGGCGTAGGCCTGGTGGTGGCTGCGGCCGACGCGCCCACGCAGCTGGTGCAGCTGCGCCAGGCCGAACTTGTCGGCCCGCGCCATGATGATGGTATTGGCCGAGGGCACGTCGATGCCGGTCTCGATGATGGTGGAGCACAGCAGCACGTTGAAGCGCTGCGCCACGAAGTCGCGCATCACGCGCTCCAGCTCGCGTTCGGGCATCTGGCCGTGGGCGATGGCGATGCGCGCCTCGGGCAGGATTTCCTCCAGCTTCTGGCGCCGGTTTTCGATGGTCTCGACCTCGTTGTGCAGGAAGTAGACCTGGCCGCCGCGCTTCAATTCGCGCAGCACGGCCTCGCGGATCACGCCGTTGCCCTCGTTGCGGACAAAGGTCTTGATGGCCAGGCGGCGCTGTGGCGCGGTGGCGATCACGCTGAGGTCGCGCAGGCCTTCCAGCGCCATGCCCAGGGTGCGCGGGATGGGCGTGGCGGTGAGGGTCAGCACGTCGACCTCGGCGCGCATGGCCTTCATGGCCTCCTTGTGGCGCACACCGAAGCGGTGTTCCTCGTCGATGATGAGCAGGCCCAGGTTGTGCCACTTCACCTGTTCCGACAGCAGCTTGTGGGTGCCCACGACGATGTCCACGCTGCCATCGGCCAGGCCTTTGATGGCGGCGTTGATTTCCTTGGTCGAGCGGAAGCGGCTCATCTCGGCCACCTTGACCGGCCACTTGCTGAAGCGGTCCACCAGGGTCTGGTAATGCTGCTCGGCCAGCAGCGTGGTGGGCGCCAGAAAGGCCACCTGCTTGCCACCCGTGACGGCCACGAAGGCCGCACGCAGGGCCACCTCGGTCTTGCCGAAACCCACATCGCCACAGACCAGGCGGTCCATGGGCTGCGGGCTGATCATGTCCTGGATGACGGCGTGGATGGCGGCGCGCTGGTCGGCTGTTTCCTCGAAGCCGAAGTCGTTGGCGAACTGCTCGTAATCCTGCGGGCTGTAGCGGAAGGCGTGGCCCTGGCGCGCGGCGCGGCGTGCGTAGATGTTGAGCAGCTCGGCGGCGGCGTCGCGCACCTGTTCGGCGGCGCGGCGCTTGGCCTTGTCCCACTGGCCGCTGCCCAGCTTGTGCAGGGGAGCCTCGTCGGCGCTGACGCCGGTGTAGCGGCTGATCTGGTGCAGTTGCGACACCGGCACGTACAGCGTGGCCTGGTCGGCGTATTCCAGGTGCAGGAACTCGGTGTTGCCGGCCCCAAGGTCCATGTTGATCAGGCCCTTGTAGCGTCCGATGCCGTGGGCGCTGTGCACCACCGGGTCGCCCAGGTTGAGCTCGCTCAGGTCCTTGATCAGCGCCTCGACGTCGCTGACCTGTTCCTGTTTCTTGCGCCGGCGGGTGGTGGGGCCGGCGGCGAACAGCTCGGTTTCGGTGACGAAGTCGATGCCTTCTTCCAGCCACGAAAAACCGGCCGCGAGCGCGGCGGTGGCGATGCCCACTTTCTCGTCGCTGTGCTGGAACTCGTCCAGCGAATCGAAGGCCGGCGGACTGACGCCGCCGGCGCGCAGGAAGTCCAGCAGGCTCTCGCGCCGGCCGTCGCTTTCGGCCAGCAGCAGCACGCGCTGCTGGGTGTTGCGGATGTGGGCTTGCAGGCGGGCCAGGGGCTCCTCGGCGCCCCGCACCACGGCCAGCTCGCCCAGTTTCTGGAAGTGGGCGCTGTCGGCGATGTCGGCCACGCCCGGGCGCAGCGACAGTTGGGCGTGGGTGTTGGCGCCGGCGTAGAACTGCTCGCTGCTCAGGAACAACGCTTCGGGCGGCAGGGCCGGGCGCTCGGGGTCGCCCTGCACCAGGCGGAAGCGTTCGCGCGTGTCCTGCCAGAAATGCTGGAAGGCCGGTTCCAGGTCGCCGTGCAGCACCACCGTGGCCTGTTCGCCCAGGTAATCGAAGACAGTGGCGGTGTCCTCGAAGAACAACGGCAGGTAGTACTCGATGCCCGCCGTGGCGACGCCGTTGCCCATGTCCTTGTAGATGCGGCTCTTGGTCGGGTCGCCCTCCAGCAGCTCGCGCCAGCGGCTGCGAAACCGCGCGCGCGCCGCGTCGTCCATGGGGAACTCGCGCCCAGGCAGCAGGCGCACCTCGGGCACGGGGTAGAGGCTGCGCTGGCTGTCCGGGTCGAAGGTGCGGATCGAGTCGATCTCGTCGTCGAACAGGTCCACCCGGTAGGGCACGGGCGAACCCATGGGAAAGAGGTCGATCAGGCCGCCGCGCACCGCGTACTCGCCCGGGCTCACCACCTGGGTCACGTGGTTGTAGCCGGCCAGGGTCAGTTGGCCCTTGAGCCGCGCCTCATCCAGCTTCTGCTTGACCTTGAACTCGAAGGTGTAGCCGGCCAGAAAAGACGGTGGCGCCAGCCGGTACAGCGCGGTGGTGGCTGGCACGATGACCACGTCGGCCCCGGTGTCCTTGTTGCGCTGCTGGATGCGCCACAGCGTGGCCAGGCGCTCGCTGATCAGGTCCTGGTGAGGGGAAAAGCTGTCGTAGGGCAGCGTTTCCCAGTCGGGAAACAGCGCGCAGCGCAGGCCGGGCTCGAAAAAGGTCAACTCCTCCATCAGCCGCTGGGCGTCGGTGGCGTCCGCCGTGACCACGGCCATGGGGCGGCCCTGGGCTTTTTCGCGGGCGCCCAGTCGTGCGAGCAACAGTGCATCGGCCGAGCCGACCGGGCGGGGCAGCGTGAAACGTTTGCCGGGGCTGAGTTTGGGCAGGTCCATGGGGCGCGGTCAGAAACACCAATACAAAACACCCCAAACCGACGGGAGTGGGGTGTGCGTGGTGGATTCTAGAATGGCGGACCCCTATGAGCCCCCCACCATTTCAATTGCCCACCGCCGCACCCGGCCAAGCCCGCGTGCTGGCGCTGCTGCCCTGCGCCGGCCTGGGCAGCCGTGCCGGCACCCAAGGCCCCAAGCAATACCACCCGCTGGCGGGCCAGCCCATGGTGGGGCACACGCTGTGGGCCTTGGCCCAGGTCGGCTTTGACGCCGCCCTGCTGGTGCTGGCGCCCGGCGACACCGGCGTGGGGGTCGACTTGCCGTCCGGTTTCTTTCAGCAGGACTGTGGCGGCGCCACCCGCGCCGACAGTGTTCTCAATGGCCTGGAGGCCCTGGCCCTGGCCGGCGCCAGCGCCCATGACTGGGTGCTGGTGCACGACGCCGCGCGCTGCCTGGTGGACCCCGCCGATGTGTTGCGCCTGATCCGCACCTGCGAGCACGACACGGTGGGTGGCCTGCTGGCCTTGCCGCTGGCCGACACGCTGAAGGCCGCCGACACCGATGCGACGGGTGTGGCACGTTGCCACAACACCCTGACGCGCGGCGGCAAGTGGCTGGCGCAGACGCCGCAGATGTTCCGCCTGGGCTTGTTGTCCGACGCGCTGCACGCGGCACGTGGCCAGGGCTTCGAACACATCACCGACGAGGCCAGCGCGATCGAGGCCCTGGGCCGGCGGCCCCGGCTGGTGCCGGGCAACCCCATGAATTTCAAGCTCACCTACCCGGCCGATTTCGCGCTGGCCGAGGTGCTGCTGCAACACAGAAAGTCGCTGTCATGAAGCTGCGTGTGGGCGAAGGCTGGGACGTGCATGCGCTGGTGCCCGGCCGTCGCCTGGTGCTGGGCGGTGTGGAGATTCCGCACAGTGCCGGGCTGTTGGGCCATTCGGACGCCGATGCGCTCTTGCACGCCATCACCGACGCCTTGCTGGGTGCGGCCGGTCTGGGCGACATCGGTTCCCACTTTCCCGACACCGATCCGCGTTTCAAGGGTGCCGATTCGGCCGTGCTGCTGGCCGAGGCACTGCGGGCCGTGCAAGCCGCGGGTTGGCAGGTGGTCAACGTGGACAGCACCGTGATCGCCCAGGCCCCGCGCCTGGCACCCCACCGCGCCGCCATGCGCGAACGGGTGGCGCAGGTGCTGGGCCTGGCGCCCGACTGCGTCAACATCAAGGCCAAGACGGCCGAGAAACTGGGCCCGGTGGGGCAGGGCCTGGCGATCGAGGCGCGCGCGGTGGTGCTGCTTCAAGCCTAGGGGCCGCCCCAAGGCAAGGCCCGCTCCACCTTGGGGGGGCAGCGACCCGCGCAGCGGCGGAGCGTGGGGGCCGGGGCCAGCCGCCGGGCCGCCCCAAGGCAAGGCCCGCTCCACCTCGGGGGGGCAGCGACCCGCGCAGCGGCGGAGCGTGGGGGCCGTGGCCAGCCGCCGGGCCGCCCCAAGGCAAGGCCCGCTCCTCCTCGGGGGGGCAGCGACCCGCGCAGCGGCGGAGCGTGGGGGCCGTGGCCAGCCGCCGGGCCGCCCCAAGGCAAGGCCCGCTCCTCCTCGGGGGGCAGCGACCCGCGCAGCGGCGGAGCGTGGGGGCCTTTTTTCAGGCGCGCTGCAGCTTGATGTGCGCGGCCAGGCCACCGGTGCCGGTGCTGGCGAGCACGAACTCGCCGCCCATGCGGGCGATGGTCTTTTCGACGATGGCCAGGCCCAGGCCGGCGCCCGAGGCCGAGGTGCGCGCCGTGTCGCCACGGAAGAAGGGCTGGGTCAGCCGGGCCAACTGGTCCGGTGCCACGCCCGGGCCGCGGTCGCGGAACTTGATCAGCACCGCCTTGTCCTTCACGCGGGCACCGATCTCGACCTGGGCCTTGTCCGTGCCCGGCGTGCGGCCGTAGCGGATGGCGTTCTCCAGCAGGTTGGAAAACACGCGCTGCAGTTCGACCGCGTCGCCGATCACCATCACGTCGTCGGGCACGTCGAGCTTGATCGTCAGGCGCTCGTCGTGCTCCAGCGAAAACACGGCGGCGTCGATGGCCGCGTTCAGGCTGATGCGGCTGGTGCTCAGGTGGTCGGCGCGGGCGTAGTCGAGGAATTTGTCGATGATGGCGTTGACCTGTTCGATATCGGCCGCCATGTGGGTCTTGGCCTGTTCGTCGGACACGCTCATCTCGGTTTCCAGCCGCAGCCGGGCCAGCGGCGTGCGCAGGTCGTGCGAGATGCCGGCCAGCATCAGGGCGCGTTCCTGCTCCACCTTGCTGAGCCGCTGCGCCATGCGGTTGAAGCCGATGTTGACCTCGCGGATCTCGCTGGTGGCCACGCCTTCGTCGAGGTGGCTGGCGGCAAAATCGCCCTCGCGCACCCGGCCAGCGGCGAAGGAGAGGTTTTTCAGCGGGCGGTTGATCAGGCGCGCGATCAGCGCCGCACCGGCCAGCGAGAGCAGCACCGCGATGGACAGCCACACCAGCCAGGTGGTGCCGGCCACGACGCTGATGCGCGCCGGATCGGCTTGCAGCCAGTAGCGGTCGGCGTCGATGTTGAAGCCCACCCACAGGCCCTCGGTGCTGTTGACCTCGCGCGCCACCAGCGTGCCCTTGCCCATGCGGTGGGTCAGTTCCTCGCTCACGCGTTTGGCCAGCGCGTCCTGGTCGTAGGGTTTGAACTGGTCGTTGGGCTCGCGCGGCAGCACACGCACGCCTTCTTCATCGGCCAGGGTCTTGACCAGCGCCACCCGGCCGATGGCGTCCGCATTTTTCAGCGCTGCGCGGCTGAGGTTGACCAGCGAGCCGAGCTGCTGCGCGCTCTGCAGGGTGCGCGGCTCGAACTCCAGGGCCCGGAAGGTCTGCAGCCAGGCCAGGATGCAGCCCAGCAGCAGCAGTGCGAGGAAAAAGAAGGTGCGCCAGAACAGGCTGACGCCCCGGGGGCGTGGCAGTTCCAGGGGCGCGGCCGCGGTGTCGGGGCCTTTGCGCTTGCGATCGATCGACAGGTTCATGACGCCTCCGGAAAGGGGGGTGCGCAGGTGTTCAGCTCTGGTCGTCGGGCACGAACACGTAGCCCACGCCCCACACCGTCTGCAGGTAGCGGGGGGCGGTGGCGTCGGTTTCGATCAGCTTGCGCAGGCGCGACATCTGCACGTCCAGGCTGCGGTCGAAGGGCTCGAATTCGCGGCCGCGCGCCAGCTGGGCCAGCTTTTCGCGCGACAGCGGCTGGCGTGGGTGGCGCACCAGGGCCTTCAGCATGGCGAATTCGCCGGTGGTCAGCGGCACGTCCTCGCCGTTCTTGCGCAGCGTGCGCTGGCCGAGGTCGAACTCGAAGGGGCCAAATTTGACCAGCTGTTGTTCCAGCGAGGGCGCGCCAGGGACTTCGGTCGGCGGGCGGCGGCGCAGCACGGCGTGGATGCGGGCCAGCAGTTCGCGTGGGTTGAATGGCTTGCCCAGGTAGTCGTCGGCGCCCACTTCCAGACCGACGATGCGGTCCACGTCCTCGCTCTTGGCGGTGAGCATGATGATGGGCGTGCGGTCGTTGGCGGCGCGCAGGCGACGGCAGATGCTCAGGCCGTCCTCGCCGGGCATCATCAGGTCGAGCACGATCAGGTCCACCGAATCGCGCAACAGCAGACGGCTCAGCGTGCGGCCGTCTTCGGCGACGGTGACTTCAAAGCCTTCCTGGGTCAGGTAGCGGCGCAGCAGATCGCGGATGCGTGCGTCGTCGTCGACGACCACGATCTTGTTGGGCCGGTGAGGGGTTTGCTGGCTCATTTGGGCCTCCTTCATTTGTAACAAACCCGATTCTGACAGCGCTAAGTGCTTGTTCCCTAACATTTTTTATTTTTGTCACTTGTGGTTACAGATGTTGCGTCAAGTGGCACAACCCGGGTCTGTTCGCCGCCTCTATCGGTCTGCCATCCGGCGCCAGCAGCGTATGCTCCGGCGACCTTGCTGTTCATCCATTCGAGAGTCCGTGCCAATGAAAAAATTTCAATCCCTGGGGCCTTGTGCCCTGATGTACCTGGCCTGCGCCGTGGTGCCTGCACAAGCGCAAGAGCCGCGGGCGGCGCCGGCCAACGTGGTGCAACTCAGTGCCAGCGGCAGCGTCGAGGCCGCGCAGGATTTGTTGACCCTGCGCCTGAGCACCCGGCGCGAAGCGGCGGACGCGAACACCGTTCAGACCCAACTGAAGGTGGCGCTGGACCAGGCCCTGGCCGTGGCCCGCGCACAGGCGCGTTCCGGCGCGCTGGACGTGCGCACCGGCCACATGGGCCTGTCACCGCGTTATGGCCGGGACGGACAGGTCAATGGCTGGCAGGGCAGTGCCGAGCTGGTGCTGGAGGGCACGGATTTCGCGCGCATCACGGCCACGGCGGGCAAGGTGCAGACGATGGTGGTGGCCCAGGTGGCGATGGGCCTGAGTCGCGAGGCGCAGCGCAAGCTGGAGGCCGATGCCCAGGCGTTGGGCATCGACGCCTTCAAGCGCAAGGCCGACGAGGTCGCGCGCGGTTTCGGATTTTCGGGCTACACGCTGCGCGAGGTGAGCGTGAGCGACGGTGGCCAGCCGCCCATGGTGCCCCAGCCGCGGATGATGGCGATGGAGGCCAAGTCGGCCTCGGCCGACATGGCGGTGCCGGTGGAGGCCGGCAAGGCCACCGTCAGCGTGACGGTGTCAGGGTCCATTCAGTTGAAGTGACCTGGCCGGGCAAGGGACGAGCCGGGGGCACCGCCGGGCCGGCTCTGCCGGACGGCCAGTGCCGCCCCTTGGGGGGTGACGCGCCCCAGGGCGCGGCGCGGGGGGACTTGGTTACTGCGCCGTCCAGCCGCCGTCCATGTTCCAGGCGACGCCGCGCACGTTGTTGGCCGCGGGCGAGCAGAAGAACACCGCCAGTTCGCCCAGTTCCTCGGGCGTCGTGAACTGCAGCGACGGCTCCTTCTCGCCCAGCAGCTGCCGGGTGGCGGCTTCGTTGGAGATGCCTTGTGCGGCGGCCTTGGCGTCCACCTGCTTCTGCACCAGCGGGGTGAGCACCCAGCCGGGGCAGATCGCGTTGCAGGTAACGCCGGTTGTGGCGTTCTCCAGCGCCGTGACCTTGGTCAGGCCCACGATGCCATGTTTGGCCGCGACGTAGGCCGATTTTTCGGCCGACCCCACCAGTCCGTGCACCGAGGCCACGTTGATGATGCGGCCCCAATTGGCCTTCTGCATCGCGGGCAGGGCCAGGCGGGTGGTGTGAAAGGCACTGGTCAGATTGATCGCGATGACGGCGTCCCATCGTTCGACCGGGAAGTTCTGGATGGGTGCCACGTGTTGGATGCCGGCGTTGTTGACCAGGATGTCGACCTGGCCGAACTCGGCCGCGGCGGCGGCCATCATGGCCTCGATCTCGGTCGGCTTGCTCATGTCGGCGCCATGGTAGGACACCCGCACGCCCAGCGCGGCCACCTCGCGTTGCGCGGCCTCCACGTCACCAAATCCGTTGAGCACGATGTTGGCGCCTTGGCGCGCCAGGGCCTTGGCCATGCCCAGGCCGATGCCGCTGGTGGAGCCGGTGACGAGGGCGGTCTTGTTGGCAATCATTCGGGTTCTCCAATTCCATTACGATCGAATCACAACACAAGCGCAGGTCCGCGGATTTGGCGGGTGCTGCGTTGCACCAACTTGATTATCTCCGCCGCACTTTGCCGCCATGTCCGAACCGACGTTGAAATATCTTGAAATGCCGACGCTGGCCGCGGCAGGCGGCGGGGCACGACGCCTGGCCTATTGGGACTGGGCGGGGGCAAGCACGTTGGATGCCAGCCATGCCGTGGTGTGTGTGCACGGACTGAGCCGCCAGGGCCGCGATTTCGACACCCTGGCGCGCGCGCTGGCCGGGCGGGTGAGGGTGCTGAGCGTGGACGTGGCAGGCCGGGGACACAGCGACTGGCTGGCCGACCCCATGGGCTACCAGATTCCCCAATACGGGGCGGACATCGCCACGCTGCTGCAGCATGTGCGTGCGCAGGAGGGCGTGTCCACCATCGACTGGGTGGGCACCAGCATGGGCGGCCTG
Source organism: Hydrogenophaga sp. OTU3427 (assembly GCF_038440225.1). Taxonomy (NCBI): domain Bacteria; kingdom Pseudomonadati; phylum Pseudomonadota; class Betaproteobacteria; order Burkholderiales; family Comamonadaceae; genus Hydrogenophaga; species Hydrogenophaga sp. OTU3427. The sequence goes on from NZ_JASATI010000005.1 coordinate 131,250, forward strand.
ATCGGTCTGGGCCTGGCCGCGCAAGCCGCCATGGGCTTGCGGCGCCTGGTGCTCAATGACGTCGGCCCGGCCGTGCGCTGGGAGGCCCTGCAGCGCATCGGCACCTACCTGGGGCTGGACCCGGTGTTCGACAGCGCCGAGGCGGCCATCGACTACCTGGGCAGCATTTCCCTGGGCTTCGGACCCCACACGCCCGAGCAATGGCGGGCCCTGAACCTGCCCATGCTGCGCTGCGATGGCGACCGTTGGCGGCTGCACTACGATCCAGCGATCGCCGTGCCCTACCGGGCCTTGATGGGGCTGGACGAGGCGCAGGGGCGCGCCGCTGCAGCGGCCGGTGAAGCGGCGCTGTGGGGACTGTACGACAACCTGCGCCTGCCCACCCTGCTGCTGCGGGGCGCCACCTCGGACCTGTTGAGCGCCGAGACCGCCCGCGACATGGGCATGCGCGGTCCCTGCGCGCGGCTCGTGACCTTTGACGGCGTGGGCCACGCGCCCACGCTGGTGGCACCCGATCAAGTGGAGACGGTGCGCCGCTTTTTGCTCGACATGCCATGAAGACTTCCCTGGGCAGTGACCTGCCCTTGCCCTCGGCCATCGTTGCGGCGACCGCCGGCAGCCTGCCCGACGAAGCGCACACGCTGCAGCGCGCGCGCGCCTTTGCCGAGCCGCTGATCGCCTTCGAGCAGCTTGACACGGGCGAGAACATCCTCGCCCACGCGGACGCGGTGTCCGACGTGCTGGCCGGCATCGGAGGTTCCGAAGCCATGCGCGCGGCGGTCTACCTGGTCTATGCCAGCCCCTACCTGAACCGCCCGCAGGAAGTCATCGCCAAGGCCTTTGGCGAGAGCCACGCCGCGCTGGCCATGGAAACCACCAAGCTGGTGCAGCTGCAGCGCCAGGCACGTGTGGCGCAGGCGGCACAGCCTGGGGTGTCGGGCAAGGCGCCGGTGTCCGAACTGGCCGCCAGCCAGACCGAAAACGTGCGCAAGATGCTGCTGGCCTTTTCGCGCGACCTGCGGGTGGTGATGCTGCGCCTGGCTTCGCGGCTGCAGACGCTGCGCCACTTCGCCTTGTGCAAACAGGTGCCTGAGCCGGCCATCGCGTCCGAGGCCCTGCACGTGTTCGCGCCGCTGGCCAACCGGCTGGGCATCTGGCAGATCAAGTGGGAGCTGGAAGACCTGGCCTTCCGTTTCCTGGAGCCCCACACCTACAAGGCCATCGCCAAGCTGCTGGACGAAAAACGCACCGAGCGCGAAGGCCATGTGGAACGCGTGCGTCAGATGCTGCAGGACGATCTGCTGGCGCAGGGCATCCACGCCTCGGTGCAGGGCCGACCCAAGCACATCTACAGCATCGTCAAGAAGATGCGTGGCAAGTCGCTGGATTTCGAGCAGGTGTTCGACATCCGTGCCTTGCGCGTGGTGGTGCCGACGGTGAGCGACTGCTACACCGCGCTGGCCTATGTGCATGCGCACTTCAGCCCGGTGCCCGAGGAATTCGACGACTACATCGGCAAGCCCAAGCCCAACGGCTACCAGTCGCTGCACACGGTGGTGCGCGACAGCCATGGCAAGGCCTTTGAAATCCAGATCCGCACCCAGGCCATGCACGACCACGCCGAGCACGGCGTGGCCGCCCACTGGGCCTACAAGGAGGCCGGGGCCAAGGGCTACGCGGGCGTGTCGGCCAGCTCGGAGTACGACGCCAAGATCGCCGTGCTGCGCCAGCTGCTGGCCTGGGAGCGCGACCTCAGCGGCGCCGCCGAAGGGCTGTTCGACGACCGCATCTACGTGCTCACGCCCGACGCCGCCATCGTCGAGCTGCCACGTGGCGCCACGCCGGTGGACTTCGCCTACACCGTGCACACCAACCTGGGCCACCGCTGCCGGGGCGCGCGGGTCGACGGTGCCATGGTCACGCTCAATACCCAGCTGCAGAGCGGCCAGACCGTCGAGATCGTGGCCGCCAAGGAGGGCGGGCCGTCGCGCGACTGGCTCAATGCCGAGCTGGGCTACCTGGTCAGCCACCGGGCCAAGAGCAAGGTGCGGGCCTGGTTCAACGCGCTCGCCATGGAGGAGACCGTGGCGCGGGGTCGCGAGGCGGTCGAGAAGCTGCTGCAGCGCGAAGGCAAGACCGCGCTCAAGTTCGACGATCTCGCCGCGGCCATGGGGCTGGATTCGGCGGCCCACCTGTTCGAGCAGGTGGGCAAGGACGAGCTGTCGCTGCGGGCGGTGGAGATGCAGCTCAAGCCGCCCGAGCCCCAGCCCGAGCCCGATGAACTGCTGCTGTTCCGCAAGAACCGCCGGGCCCAGAAGTCGCACAGCGGCGGTGTGCTGGTGGTGGGGGTGGACTCGTTGATGACGCAGCTCGCCAAGTGTTGCAAGCCCGCACCGCCCGACGACATCGGCGGCTTTGTCACGCGCGGCAAGGGGGTCAGCATTCACCGTGCCGACTGTGCCGACTTCGCGCACCTGGTGCGCAAGCACCCCGACCGCGTGATCGACGTGCAGTGGGGCGGGGCGCCCGGCGGCGAGCCGGCGGTCTACCCGGTGGACGTGGCCGTGGAAGCGCTGGACCGCCAGGGCCTGCTGCGCGACATTTCGGACGTGTTCGCCCGCGAGAAGATGAACGTGATCGGCGTGCAGACCCAGTCGGTCAAGGGCGTGGCGTGGATGACCTTCACGGTGGAGGTCACCGACGCGTTGCGCGTGTCGCGCGTGATGGCGGCGGTCGGCGATGTGGCGGGTGTGCGTGTGGTGCGTAGAAAATGACGGGGTCTTGAAGAAAGCAGAATAAAGCTGCTATACTGCGAGGCTGCGAATCGTTTGCAGGCGCGTAGCTCAGTTGGTTAGAGCACCACCTTGACATGGTGGGGGTCGTTGGTTCGAATCCAATCGCGCCTACCAAACCTTTCGGAAAACAACCTCGGCATGTCCGGGGTTTTTTTTCGTCCCGTTTTGCCTTGAAGGGGCCCCGGCGGGCGTGAAATGGCGGCGTGGGCCTTGTGCCCGTGGCGTCTTCAGGGTAAACCCATGGCGTGCGTGCCAGATGCGGTTTTTAGAATGCATGCCAACAATGGCGTTTCCCAGCCCGGCCGGACTTCGCGGGCCCTCCGGTGATGCCATGTCCCAACCAGGAGCCGACTCAGTGCAGAAATCCAAGGCCGAACCCCAGGCCGCCCGCCCGAACGGTGTTCGGGTGATCAAGAAGTACCCCAACCGGCGCCTCTACGACACCGACACCTCCTCCTACATCACGCTGGCCGAGATCAAGCAGCTGGTGATGGACGACGAGCGCTTCGTGGTGCGCGACGCCAAGACCAACGAGGACCTCACCCGCAGCATCCTGCTGCAGGTCATTCTGGAGGAAGAGACGGCGGGCGTGCCCATCTTCACCGAGCAGGTGCTCGCCAACATCATCCGCTTCTATGGCCACGCGATGCAGGACTTCATGGGCTCCTACCTGGAGAAGAACGTCCAGATATTCATGGACCTGCAGAAGAAGATGACCGAGCAGTCCAAGGTGCTGACGCCCGAACTGCTGCAGCAGTTCGTCAACGTGCAGTCGCCCATGATGCAGGGCATGATGGGCACCTACATGGAGCAGTCCAAGAACGCCTTCGTGCAGATGCAGGAGCAGTTGCAGCGCAACAGCGAGCAGATGCTGGCGGCCATGGGGCTCAAGCGCTGAGCGGGGGCTTTCTCTTTCTGTCTGATCGGGCAACCTGAGACAATTGGGGCATGAATGCCCCAATCTCCGTTTCCCCGCCCGTGGCGGCCGCCCCCAAGGTGGGTTTTGTGTCCCTGGGTTGTCCCAAGGCCCTGACCGATTCCGAACTCATCCTCACCCAGCTCAGCGCCGAGGGCTACCAGACCAGCAAGACCTTTGACGGCGCCGATCTGGTGATCGTCAACACCTGCGGCTTCATTGACGATGCGGTCAAGGAAAGCCTGGACACCATCGGCGAAGCCCTGGCCGAGAACGGCCGGGTCATCGTCACCGGCTGCCTGGGCGCGCGCCAGGGCGAGGGCGGCGGCAACATGGTGCAGAACATCCACCCGTCGGTGCTGGCCGTCACCGGTCCACACGCCACCCACGAGGTGATGGAGGCGGTGCACAAGCACCTGCCCAAGCCGCACGATCCCTTTGTCGACCTCGTGCCGGCCCAGGGCATCAAGCTCACGCCACGCCACTACGCCTACCTCAAGATCAGCGAGGGCTGCAACCACCGCTGCACCTTCTGCATCATCCCGTCCATGCGCGGCGACCTGGTGAGCCGGCCCATCGGCGATGTGCTGACCGAAGCCCGCAAGCTGTTCGAGGCCGGCGTGAAGGAATTGCTGGTGGTGAGCCAGGACACCTCGGCCTACGGCGTCGACGTGAAATACCGCACCGGTTTCTGGGATGGCAAGCCGGTCAAGACCCGCATGTTCGATCTGGTGCGCGAACTGGGCGAACTGGCCAAGGGCTTTGGCGCCTGGGTGCGCCTGCATTACGTCTATCCCTATCCCCATGTGGACGAGGTGTTGCCGCTGATGGCCGAGGGCCTGGTGCTGCCTTACCTGGACGTGCCCTTGCAGCACAGCCACCCCGACGTGCTGCGCCGCATGAAGCGACCCGCCAGCGGCGAGCGCAACCTCGAGCGTATCCAGGCCTGGCGCGACGTCTGTCCCGAACTGGTGGTGCGCAGCACCTTCATCGCCGGCTTCCCCGGCGAGACCGAAGAAGAATTTGCCCACCTGCTGGACTTTGTGCGCGAGGCCCAGATCGACCGCGCGGGCTGTTTTGCCTATTCGCCGGTGACCGGTGCCGCCGCCAACGAGCTGGCCCACCCCGTGCCCGACGCCTTGCGTGAAGAGCGTCGGGCGCGTTTCATGGCGGTGGCCGAAACCGTGTCGACGCAGCGCCTGCAGCGCCGTGTGGGGGCCACCATGCAGGTGCTGGTGGATGCCGCGCCTGGCCTGGGCAAAAAGGGTGGTGTGGGCCGCAGCTACGCCGACGCACCCGAGATCGATGGCACGGTGCGCCTGCTGCCGCCCGAGAAGATCAGCAAGACGCTGAAGGTGGGTGAGTTCACCAAGGCGCGTATCGTGGCGGCCGAAGGGCACGACCTGATCGCCTTGCCCATTTGATACGGTGTCGCCTTCAAGCGCATAACTTTGTTGGTTCGCCTCGCCGTGCTACAGCACTGTCTTTGGCTTCCCGCCTCGTTCTGCGCTTGAATGCGAAGCCGTATGAGGCATGGACCGCAAGGCCCATGAAAAAGGCCTGCGATGGTGACATCGCAGGCCTTTTGTATTTTTGGTGCCCAAGAGAGGACTCGAACCTCCACGCCTCGCAGCGCTAGTACCTGAAACTAGTGCGTCTACCAATTCCGCCACCTGGGCATCTCAGGAAGCCAGCAGTATACACCGGCTTTTGAGTGGTTTCGGATTGGATGCGTTGAATTTGATGGGCCGACAGGGGGATGTCTGTGCCTGGTTTGGCTCTGGGCGGGCGTGTTGGACGGCCCAAAAAGAAAAAAGGCCTGCAACCCGAAGTTTGCAGACCTTTCAACTTTATGATGGTGCCCAAGAGAGGACTCGAACCTCCACGCCTCTCGGCGCTAGTACCTGAAACTAGTGCGTCTACCAATTCCGCCACCTGGGCATCTCAGGAAACGACTAGTATAACACCAATAAAAACGAGTCTCCAAATACGTGAACGAAAAAAATCAAAACCATTTGCTCGCCGAAATCGAAGGCACCGTATCGGGCCACCGCGACGGCCACGGCTTCGTGGCCCGTGACGACGGGCAGCCCGACATCTATCTCCCCTCCAACGAAATGCGCGCGGTGCTGCACAAGGACCGCGTCAAGGTGCGAGTCGTGCGCTACGACCGCAAGGGCCGCCCCGAGGGCCGTGTCACCGAAATCATCGAACGTTCGCCCTCACCCCTGATCGGGCGCCTGCTGCAGGAAAGCGGCATCTGGCTGGTGGCTCCCGAGGACAAGCGTTACGGCCAGGACGTGCTGATCCCCAAGGGCGCGACCGGGTCGGCCAAGCCCGGGCAGGTGGTGGTGGTCGAGCTGACCGAGCCGCCGGCCCTGTATGGCCAGCCCGTGGGTCGCGTCAAGGAGGTGCTGGGCGAGATCGACGACCCCGGCATGGAAATCGAGATCGCGGTGCGCAAATACGGCGTGCCGCACCAGTTCTCGGACGCCGCCATGGCGGCGGCCCGGGCGCTGCCCGACAAGGTGCGCGCCAGCGACAAGAAGGACCGCATCGACCTGACCGATGTGCCCTTGGTCACCATCGATGGCGAGGACGCGCGGGACTTTGATGACGCGGTCTATTGCGAGCCGGCCAAGGTCGGCCGCGGCAAGGGCTGGCGCCTGCTGGTGGCCATCGCCGATGTGAGCCACTACGTTCAGACCGGCGGTGCCATCGACGTCGATGCCTACGACCGCGCCACGAGCGTCTACTTCCCGCGCCGGGTCATTCCCATGTTGCCCGAGAAGCTGTCCAACGGCCTGTGCTCGCTCAACCCCGACGTCGACCGCCTGTGCATGGTCTGCGACATGCTGATCAACGCCAAGGGCGAGATCCATGCCTACCAGTTCTTCCCGGCGGTGATGCACAGCCACGCGCGCTTCACCTACACCGAGGTGGCCGCCATCCTGCAGAACACCCGAGGCCCCGAGGCGCAGGCACGCAAGGCGCTGGTGCCGCAACTGGTGCACCTGCACGATGTCTATCGTGCGCTGCTGCAGGCCCGCAACGCGCGTGGCGCGGTGGACTTCGAGACCACCGAAACCCAGATCGTCTGCGACGAGTCGGGCCGCATCGAGAAGATCGTGCCCCGCACCCGCAACGACGCCCACAAGCTGATCGAGGAGGCCATGCTGGCCGCCAACGTCTGCTCCGCCGAGTTCATCGCCCAGGGCAAACAACCCGGGCTGTTCCGTGTGCACGAAGGCCCCACGCCTGAAAAGCAGGAAACCCTGCGCAACTACCTCAAGGCCATGGGTGTGCCCCACACGCTGAGCGACAACCCGTCGCCGGGCGAGTTCCAGCACATCGCGAACGCCACCAAGGAGCGGCCCGAGGCGCAGCAGATCCACACCATGCTGCTGCGTTCCATGCAGCAGGCCATCTACACGCCCAGCAACAGTGGGCACTTCGGTCTGGCCTTCGAGGCCTACACCCACTTCACCAGTCCCATCCGCCGCTACCCCGATCTGCTGGTGCATCGCGTGATCAAGGCCATCCTGGGCGGCAAGCGCTACCAGTTGCCGGCGCTGCCCACGCCGGGCGAAGCCCACGCCAAGCTCAGCAAGCGCCTGGCCGCGCGTGCCGCGCCGCCCACCGACAAGCCACGCGCCAAGCCCTCGGCCGACACGCTGGCCTGGCAGGCCGCCGGCCTGCACTGCAGCGCCAACGAACGCCGTGCCGACGAGGCCAGCCGCGACGTCGAGGCCTGGCTCAAGTGCAAGTACATGCGCGAGCACCTCGGCGAGGAGTTCAGCGGCGTGGTCTCGGCCGTCACCGGCTTTGGCCTGTTCGTCACGCTGGACGCGATGTACGTCGAGGGGCTGGTCCACATCACCGAACTGGGCGGCGAGTACTTCCGTTTCGACGAGGCGCGGCAGGAACTGCGCGGCGAGCGCACCGGCATCCGCTACCACCTGGGTTCTCGTGTGCGGGTGCAGGTCAGCCGGGTCGACCTGGACGGCCGCCGCATCGATTTCCGCCTGGTGAGCGAGGACGACGACCTGCTGTTGCGTGCCATGCGCGACAAGACCGGCGGCGATGGCCCGGCGGCAGGTGGCGGTGCCCGCAAAGGCGGCAAGGGCGGCAAATCGGGCGAGCCGCGCAAACCGCCCCAGTTGGGCGGGGGTGGCGCACAGACACGGGCCCACGCGCCCAAGGGTACGGCGCGCGTACCGGGCAAGAAGGCCGCCCGCGGCGGCCGTGGCGGCGCACCCTCCTCGCGCAAAGGCCCACGCTGACATGACGGTCCTGTTCTTTCTGCTCGACACGGTGTTTTTTGCACTGGTGGCGGCCGCGCTGCTGCGCGCGTGGATGAACACCCAGCGTGTGCGCATGACGCAGCAACCCGGCCCCTTTGTGATGGCCCTGACCAACTGGCTGGTCATGCCGCTGCGCCGTGTGTTGCCGCGCCGCTGGGCCCAGCACAACCTCGACTTTGGCAGCTTGCTGGCCGCCCTGGTCCTGGTGGCGCTGTACGCCTTGTGTTATGCACTCGTCGCGCAGGGCTTGGGCGCCTTCGGTGGTGCCACCTGGCTGGTGTGGCTGCCCCTGCTGGCGGGCAAGATGTTGCTGCGCTGCGGTTTCCAGCTGATCATGCTGCTGGCCTTTGTCTACGCCATCCTGTCCTGGGTGCAGCCCCAGGCATCGGTGCAGTATTTGCTGGCGCGGCTCATCGATCCGCTGGTGGCGCCGATACGGCGCGTCCTGCCCACCATCGGTGGGGTCGACCTGTCCTTGCTGGTGCTGATCGTGCTGATGCAGATCGGCCTGATCTGGATAGGCTGAACGGGAACATCCCCGTGCGGCCTGTGGCGGCGTCCCCGGATGGGCCGCTCCGCCCCGTGTGACGCATGTTGGGCGCCGGACGGCGCGGGCCCGCCATCAAAGACGGTGCAGGCGGCTGGCCAGCCGGTCGGCCGTCAGACTGCCATCGCGTGCTTCGTCCCAGTGGTCGGCCAGGTGGCCGTGTTGGTGCACCGCCGCGCGCACCCGGTCTGGGATCTCGGCTGTATCGGTCGCTGCGGCCAGGGCGGCGCCGAGCAAGCCGGCGAGCACGTCGCCGGTGCCCGCGGTCGCCAGGCGGGCGTTGCCGGTGGGGTTGATCACCGGCACCTGGCCCGGTGCGGCGATGACGCTGCCCGAGCCCTTCAAGACACAGACGCACTGCAGTTCATCGGCCAGGGTCTGCGCGGCCCGCAGCCGCTGCGCCTGCACCTGGGCGGTGGTGCTGCCCAGCAGCCGGGCGGCTTCCAGCGGGTGGGGCGTGATCACCGTGACCCGGCCCGTTGCCGCGCGTACGCGCACGGCCTCGCGCAGCGTACCGGACAGCGCCAGGTGGTTGAGGGCGTCGGCGTCCAGCACCAGGCTGCGGCTGTGGGCGATGACCAGCGGCAGCACCTCGGCCACCAACTGGCCACCGCCACAGCCACAGACCACGCTGGCGGCCGAGAGCGTCTCGGGGGTGAGCAGCGCCGGGCGGCGCAGCATCAGTTCGGGTGTTTGAGGGTCCCAGCGCAGCGAGTCGGGGCCGCCGGCCCCCAGCGGCACGAGGTAGACCCGGCCGGCTCCCCCCAGCAGGCTGGCGCGCGCGGCCAGCACCGCGGCCCCGGTCATGCCTGCACCGTTGTGTGCCATGTCCTGGCCGCCGACAACGACCACGTCGCCGCGGCTGCCTTTGTGGCTGCCATGGGGCAGGCGCGGTGCCGATGGCGCCCTGCCGCCCAGCCAGGCGCTGGGCGCCACCGTGGCGCCACAGCCCAGATCGTCCAGCCACACCTCGCCCGCGGCGTCCCGGCCCGATGCGGTGAACAGGCCAGGCTTGAGGGTCAACAGGCTCAGGGTGTGGCGCGGGCCGGCGGGCAGGACCGTGTGCCCGGGCCAGGCGCCGCTGTCGGGCGCCAGGCCGCTGGGCAGGTCCACACACAGCACCGGCTGGGGCGTGTGCCTCAGCCAGCGCAGCCAGCCGTCCAGCGGTGTGGCTTCGGTGGTGTCGCGCGTCTGGCCGCCCAGGCCGAACAGGGCATCGATGGCCAGGTCGGTGTCGGGTGGCGGACCGTCCACAAAACACACGCCCGCATCGCGTGCTGCCTGCAGCGCCCAGGCGGCATCCGGCGGAAGCCTGGCGAGGTCGCCCTGCCAACTCACCGCGACCCGGGCACCACTGGCCGCGGCCCACGGGGCCAACTCGCGGGCCGCCACCAGACCGTCGCCGCCGTTGTTGCCCGGTCCACACGCGATCCAGACGTGGTGGGCGTGGGGGTACAACGCACGTGCCAGGCGGGCCACCGCCACGCCGGCCCGCGCCATCAGCGTGTGGGCGGGCAGCGTGGCCAGGCCGGCGTGTTCGATCTGGCGGGTCAGCGCCGCGTTGTGCAGCGGCCAGTGGCGGTCGGGGGTGATGCGTTGGAGCATGGCGGGTTGGCCGATGTCAGCGGGCCAGGCGCTGTGGCGACAGGGCGGCCACGTCGATGGCCGGGCTGCGGCCGGCCAGCGTGTCGGCCAGCGCGCGGGCGCTGCCACCGCTGAGGGCCCAGCCGCTGGAGCCGTGGCCCAGGTTGAGCCACAGGCCGGGCACGAGGCTGGCGCCCACCAAGGGCGGGCCTTCGGGCAGCATGGGGCGCGCGCCTTTCCAGGTCTGCATCTGGCCGCCGGTGCGGCTGTAGCGCGCGGCACCGGGAAACCAGTCGTTGAGCACCTTGTGCAGGGTGCTGAAGGCGTGTTTGCCGTGGCGGTCCACCCGGCCACCGATCTCGGCGCCACCGGCCACACGCACGCGCTGGCCCAGGCGCGAGATGGCGACCTTGTAGCGTTCGTCCATCACGCCCGAGACCGGTGCGTCCATGTCTTCGCGCACCGCCACGCTGACTGAGTGGCCGTAGACAGCGGTGAGCGGGATCGACACGCCCAGCGGGCGCGCCAGCTCGGCGCTGTGCACGCCGGCGCACAGGACCACGGCATCGAATGCCTGCGCCTGGGGGGGCGAGCCGTCACGCGTGCGCGTCCACACCCGGGTTGGCGCCATCTCCAGCCGGGCGACCTCGGTGTTGAACTCGAAGCGGCAACCCAGGCGCTGGGCCTCGTCCTTGAGCTGCAGCGCGAATTGCCGGCAGTTGCCGACCTCGTCGCCGGGCACATGCACCGCGCCAAACAGCGCGGTGTCGTTGTTGAGCGCCGGCTCCACCGCGCGGGCCACGTGGGCCGGCACCTCGTTGAAGGGCACGCCGAGTTCACGCAGCAGCTGCAGGCCCGGTTGCACCATGGCGTTGTCCTGAGCGTCGCGCAGCAGCACCAGGAAGCCGTCGCTGCGGTCGTACTGCAGTTGCAGGTCGTGGGTCAGTTGGTGCAGGCGCTCGCGGCTGTAGAAGGCCAGCTGTTGCAGCTGCTGACGGGTGGCGAGGTAGGTGTCGGGTGTGCAGGCGCGCCACCAGCGCCACATCCAGGCGATGTCGCGCGCCGACAGCGGCCAGGCCAGCTTGACCGGGCCGTGGGCGCTGAACAGGTGGCGCATCACCTTGGCCGGCATGCCGGGCGCGGCCCAGGGTGTGACGTAACCCGGGGCGACGATGCCGGCGTTGGCGAAGCTGGTTTCCTCGGCCGCCGCCGAGCGCCGTTCGAACACGGTCACCTCGTGGCCGTCGGCGCTGAGTTCGTAAGCGGTGGTGACGCCGATGATGCCGGCGCCGATGACGGCAATTTTCATGAGGTTCTCGAAAGGACCGCTTCCACCAGCTGCGCCACGTGCAGGACGCCGTCGTCGCGCCCGGCGCCGTGCCAGAGCATCAGCCCGACCGGCAGTTCGTCGGCATCGTGGCAGGGCAGGGACAGGGCGCAGCCGTCCAGCAGGTTGACCAGGGCCGGGTTGCGAAGCAACTGGCCGTTGAGGGCAAAAAACGCCGCGTCGCGTTCCGCACCCGGTGCCACCGTGGCGATGGTTGGCGCCACCAGGGGCACGGTGGGCGAGAGCAGTGCGTCAAACGGGGCGATGCGGCGTTCGACCCGGGCGATCCAGTCCTGCCGCGCGCGCAGCAGGTCGATGTAGTCGGCTGCCTGCATCTGGCCGCCGCCCCGTATGCGCAACAGCACGCGCGGATCGTAGAGCGCGGCGTGGTCTTCCAGCCAGGGGCGGTGCAGGGCGTGGGCTTCGGCGGCCGAAAAACTGCCACGGGCCTGCATCTGGGCCGCCTCGGTCAGTTCGGGCAGGGAGATGGTGTCGATGCGTGCACCGGCGGCCGACAGGTGGCTCACGCTGCGCTCGAAGGCCCGCGCGACCGTGGCGTCCAGGCCGTCCAGCACCAGGTCGCGCGGCACGGCCAGGCGGCAGGCCCGCAGGTCGCCACCGCCGCGTGTCACGCGGCGCGCCGCCAGCACCTCGTGCAGCAGCACGGCATCGCGCACGCTGCGTGTCATGGCCGACACGGTGTCCAGGGTGGTGGACAGCGGAAAGGCACCATCGGTGGGCACCAGGCGCGCCGTGCTCTTGAAGCCGACGATGCCACACAGCGCGGCGGGGATGCGGATGGAGCCGCCGGTGTCGCTGCCCAGCGCGGCCCAGGCGGCGCCTGTGGCCACGCTGACGGCGCCCCCCGAGGATGAGCCGCCTGGGATGCGCGGCGTGGTGGTGTCGCAGGGGTTGGCGGGCGTGCCGTGGTGGGGGTTGACGCCCACGCCGGAAAACGCGAACTCGCTCATGGTGGTGCGCCCGGCCAGCACCGCGCCGGCCGCCCGCAGCCGGGCCACGGCCGTGGCGTCCTCGCTGGCGGCGGGCCGGGCGATGCCGTCCGGCCCGAACAGGCGGGAGCCGGCGGTGGTGACCTGGCCGCGCACGTCGAACAGGTCCTTGACCGACACCGCCAGGCCGGCCAGCGGGGTGTGGGACAGGGTGGGGCCGTGCTGGCGGGCCAGTTCCTGCAACTGGGCGTGGGTGTTGGCAGCGTCGGGTGCCAGCACCCAGGCGTGCTGGCACGCCGGGTTGTGGGCGACCGCCAGCGAGGCGTCCAGCAGCGACCGGGCGGTGTGGGTGCCGGTGGCCATGGCCAGGCGGGCGGCGATGATGTCGTGGGGTAACCGGGTGTCGCTCATGCGCCGATTGTGTGCGAGGCCAGGGCCGGTTTCGGCGCTGGGGAGGGAAGTGTTGCGTTGCAGCAATGGGGCGCCCGATGCTGCTACAATCCTTGGGTTTTGCTGCCAGGGGGCAGGTTCTCCGTCGAGGCATTTTTTGCCCAGATGGTCAAAACAATCGCAAGCCGCTCCAACCGGGTGTCTTCGCTTCCTGCGTGCGGGACGGAGATCGGGGGCGGCTTCAGTCCCAACCTTTGGAAAGAAAGTATCCCATGTCCATTTCTATGCGCGAAATGCTGGAAGCCGGTGTCCACTTCGGTCACCAAACCCGCTTCTGGAACCCCAAGATGGCTCCGTACATCTTCGGTCACCGCAACAAGATTCACATTGTCAACCTCGAAAAGACGCTGCCCCTGTTCGAGGAGGCCGCCAAGTTCGTGCGTCAGCTGTCCGCCAACCGCGGCACCATCCTGATGGTGGGCACCAAGCGCCAGTCGCGTGACATCGTGGCCCAGGAAGCCCGCCGCGCCGGCGTGCCCTTCGTCGACCAGCGTTGGCTGGGCGGCATGCTGACCAACTTCAAGACGGTCAAGACCTCCATCAAGCGCCTGAAGGAAATGCAGGCCCAGAAGGAAGCCGGCCTGGACAACATGAGCAAGAAAGAACAGCTCATGTTCGCCCGCGAAATGGAAAAGCTGGAAAAAGACATCGGCGGCATCCAGGACATGAACGCCCTGCCGGACGCGATCTTCGTGATCGACGTCGGTTTCCACAAGATCGCCATCCAGGAAGCACAGAAGCTGGGCATTCCGCTGGTGGGCGTGGTCGACACCAACCACTCGCCGGTCGGCATCGACTACGTGATCCCTGGCAACGACGACTCGGCCAAGGCCGTGGCGCTGTACGCCCGCGGCATCGCTGACGCCATCCTCGAAGGCCGCGCCAACGCGGTGAACGACGTTGTCAAGGCCGTGGCCACTGGCGGCGACGAGTTCGTGGAAGTCAAGGAAGAAGCTTCCGCCTGAGCTGCGCAAGCCGGCTGAAAAGGGGCTCTTGTGGCCCCTTTTTCGTAGCCCCTCGCCGCATCCATATCCCCTGAACATGTCAAGGCCCGTGTGGCCGCTGGAGAAAACAAGATGGCAATTACCGCAAGCATGGTCGCTGAACTGCGCGCCAAGACCGACGCTCCCATGATGGAGTGCAAGAAAGCCCTGACCGAAGCCGAAGGCGACCTGGTCAAGGCCGAAGAGCTGCTGCGCGTCAAGCTGGGCACCAAGGCCGGCAAGGCCGCCAGCCGCGTGACCGCCGAAGGCGTGGTCGCCAGCTTCATCAATGGCAACACCGGCGCGCTGATCGAAGTCAACTGCGAAACCGACTTCGTCACCAAGAACGACAGCTTCCTGGCCCTGGCCAATGCCGCCGCCAAGCTGGTGGCCGAGCACAACCCCGCTTCCGTCGAGGCCCTGGGCGCCCTGCCTTACGCGCAGGACAGCTTCGGTCCCACGCTGGAAGACGTGCGCAAGGGCCTGATCGGCAAGATCGGCGAGAACATGAGCTTCCGCCGCTTCAAGCAGTACAACGGTGGCGCCAAGCTGGCCAGCTACCTGCACGGCACCCGCATCGGCGTGGTGGTGGAGTTCGACGGCGATGAAACCGCCGCCAAGGACACCGCCATGCACATCGCCGCCATGAAGCCGGTCTCGCTGTCCAGCGCCGACGTGCCGACCGACCTGATCGAAAAAGAGCGTTCGGTGGCCACCGCCAAGGCGGCCGAGTCCGGCAAGCCGGCCGACATCGCCGCCAAGATGATCGAAGGTTCGGTGCAGAAGTACCTCAAGGAAGTCTCGCTGCTGGACCAGGTCTTCGTGAAGGCCGCCGACGGCAAGCAGACCGTGGGCCAGTACCTCAAGTCCACCAACACCACCGTCAAGGGCTTCACCCTGTACGTGGTGGGTGAGGGCATCGAGAAGAAGGTCGACGACTTCGCGGCCGAAGTGGCTGCCCAGGTGGCGGCTGCCAAGGGCGCCTGATCCACGCCCCGAAAAGGCGGGACCGTCGCTGACGGGGCCCGCCTTTTTTTCGCGTGCTCAAAGGGGTGTTCGCCCAAGCTGCCGGCAGGCGGCGGCGATACACTCCCAAGACACCGCCGGATTCCAATATTCTTGAAAGCCAAAGGTCGTACATGCCAGCATACAAGCGAATTCTCTTGAAATTGTCGGGTGAAGCCCTGATGGGCGACGATGCCTTCGGCATCAACCGGGCCACCATCGTGCGCATGGTCGAAGAGATCGCTGAGGTGACCCGCCTGGGGGTGGAAGTCGCGGTCGTGATCGGCGGCGGCAACATCTTCCGCGGTGTCGCGGGGGGCTCGGTCGGCATGGACCGCGCGACGGCCGACTACATGGGCATGCTGGCCACGGTGATGAATTCGCTGGCCCTGGCCGATACCATGGACAAGGCGGGTCTGGTGGCGCGTGTGATGTCCGCCATTTCCATCGAGCAGGTGGTGGAGCCCTATGTGCGGCCCAAGGCGCTGCAGTACCTGGAAGAGGGCAAGGTCGTGATTTTTGCCGCCGGCACCGGCAACCCGTTTTTCACCACCGATACCGCGGCCGCCCTGCGTGGCGCCGAGATCGGGGCCGAGATCGTGCTCAAGGCGACCAAGGTGGATGGTGTGTATTCCGCCGACCCCAACAAGGACCCGTCGGCCACCCGCTACACCTCCATCAGCTTCGACGAGGCCATGGGCAAGAACCTGCAGGTGATGGACGCCACCGCCTTCGCGCTGTGCCGAGACCAGAAGCTGCCGGTCAAGGTGTTCAGCATCTTCAAGCACGGCGCGCTGCGCCGGGTGGTGTTGGGTGAAGACGAGGGCACCCTGGTGCACGTGTGAGAATTGCGGGTTGAGAAGAAACCGTTGAGGACCAGCCATGACGATTGACGAGATCAAGAAAAACACCGACCACAAGATGCAACAGTCCATCGAGGCGTTCAAGAACGCCTTGAGCCGCGTGCGCACCGGGCGTGCCAACCCGCAGTTGCTCGACACCGTGCACGTGGACTACTACGGCTCCATGGTGCCGCTCTCGCAGGTGGCCAACCTGACCCTGATCGATGCCCGCACCATCGGCGTGGCGCCGTGGGAAAAAGGCATGGGCGCCAAGATCGAAAAGGCCATCCGCGAGTCGGACCTGGGCCTGAACCCGTCCAGCCAGGGCGACCTGATCCGCGTGCCCATGCCGCCCATGAGCGAGGAGCGCCGCAAGGAACTCACCAAGGTGGTGCGCAGCGAAGGCGAAAACGCCAAGATCGCGGTGCGCAACCTGCGCCGTGACGCCAACGAAGCCGTCAAGAAGCTGGTCAAGGACAAGCTGGCTTCGGAAGACGACCAGAAACGCGCCGAAGCCGACATCCAGAAGGCGACCGACAAGCGCATTGTCGAAATCGACCACCTGGTCGCGGGCAAGGAGCAGGACATCCTGGCCGTGTGACCCTCCGTCCGAACGCCGACCCTTTCTCCATGGTGCCTCACCACATCGCCATCGTCATGGATGGCAACGGCCGTTGGGCTAACAAGCGTTTCATGCCGCGTGTGGCCGGTCACCGCCAGGGCCTGGAGGCCTTGCGCCGCTGCATACGCCTGTGCATGGACCGGGGCGTGGCGGTGCTGACCGTGTTTGCCTTCTCGTCCGAGAACTGGGCACGCCCGGCCGACGAGGTGTCGGGCCTGATGGACCTCATGGCCGGCGCCATGGGCCGCGAGGTGCCGACCCTCAAGCAGAACGGCGTTCAATTGCACTTCGTCGGCGACCGGCGCGGCCTGTCCGACAAGGTCTGCCAGGGCTTCGATCAGGCCGAGGCGCAGACCGCGGACAACCGCCGGCTGGTGCTCAACGTCTGCTTCAACTACGGCGGCCGCTGGGACATCGCCCAGGCGGCCGACCGGGCGGCGGCCAAGGGCCTGCCGATCACGCCCGAGGGCCTGGCCGCCGAACTGTCGCTGGCCCACGTGCCCGATCCCGACCTGCTGATCCGTACCGGCGGCGAACTGCGGGTGAGCAACTTCCTGCTCTGGCAGTTGGCCTATTCGGAACTGCATTTCAGCGACGTCCTGTGGCCGGACTTCGACGCTCCCCACCTGGACGAAGCCATCACCGCCTTTGCCGGCCGCGAGCGCCGCTTCGGCAAAACCTCGGCCCAGGTCGGCGGTGTGTCCGCAGACCCTGGCGCCTCCGTCGCCACCTCCACCTGACGTTCCCCGCGGGACGCGCCTCCATGCTCAAGCAACGCGTCATCACCGCCCTGGTGCTGCTGGCCTTTCTGCTGCCGGCCCTGTTCTACCGCGAGGCCTGGGCCTTCAACGCCCTCATGCTGGCGTTCATCGCCGCCGGCGGCTGGGAATGGGGTCGGCTCAACCGCCTGGGCATGACCGCTTCGCTCGCGCTGGGCGCGTTCACACTGCTGCTGTGTGTGGCCAGCTGGCTGGGCGGCCTGCTGGACCAGCCGTCCCTGCGCGTGTGGCTGCCCGCCGGAGTGGCCTGGGTGGTCGTGGGCGCCTGGCTGCTGCGCGCCGGTGTCGCGGGCTGGCCGCAGGTGCCCGCGCCACTGCGCCTGGCCGGTGGCGTGCTGGCCCTGTGGCTGACCTGGCTGGCCGTGGCCCAGGCGCGTGTGATCGGCATCAACTTCCTGTTGTCGGTGCTGGTGCTGGTGTGGGTGGCCGACATCTTTGCCTACTTCGCCGGCCGCGCCTTCGGCACCCGGCTGGTGGCGCGCAAGCTGGCGCCGGCCATCAGCCCCGGCAAGAGCTGGGAGGGCGTGATGGGCGGCATGGCCGGTGTGCTCATCCTGGCGCTGGTCTGGGCCTGGGCCGATGGCCACTGGGCGGCACCGGTGCGCAGCTTCTACAGCCACCTGGCCAACGGCGGCACGCTCCTGCTGGTGCTGGTGGCGCTGGGCATGGCGGCCATGAGCGTGGTCGGCGACCTGGTCGAGTCGCTGATCAAGCGCAGCGTGGGCGCCAAGGACAGCAGCGGGCTGCTGCCCGGCCACGGCGGCGTGCTCGACCGCGTCGATGCCCTGCTGCCCACCTTGCCCCTGGCCATGATGTTCTACACCCTATTGACCTGATGAAACAGCGCCTGGCCATTCTTGGTTCCACCGGCTCCATCGGCACCAGCACGCTCGACGTGGTGGCCCGCCATCCCGAGCGGTTCGAGATCTTTGCCCTCACCGCCGCTTCGCGCGTGGAGGAACTGCTGCAGCAATGCCTGCGTTTCCAGCCCCGCTACGCGGTGATGGTGGAGGGCGCCCGCGCGGCCGATCTGGCCCAGCGCCTCAAGACCCATGGCTCGGCCACCCGCGTGCTGTCCACGCCGGCCGACCTCGAATGGGTGTCCGCCCACGACGAGGTCGATGCGGTGATGGCCGCCATCGTCGGTGCGGCGGGCCTGGCGCCCTGCCTGGCCGCCGCGCGTGCCGGCAAGCGCCTGCTGCTGGCCAACAAGGAAGCGCTGGTTGTCGGCGGTGAGGCCTTCATGGCCGCGGTGCGCGAGGGCGGGGCCACGCTGCTGCCCATCGACAGCGAACACTCGGCCATCTTCCAGTCCCTGCCCGACGACCCCGCCACCTGGGCCCAGCGCATCGACCGCATCATCCTGACCGCGTCGGGCGGGCCCTTCCGCACCCGCGACCCGGCCACGCTGCACGCGGTCACGCCGGAACAAGCCGTGGCCCACCCCAACTGGGTGATGGGGCGCAAGATTTCGGTCGACTCGGCCACCATGATGAACAAGGCCCTCGAGGTGATCGAGGCACGCTACCTGTTCAATGTCGCACCCGAGCAGATCGAGGTGGTGATCCACCCGCAAAGCGTGGTGCATTCCATGGTGCAGTACCGCGACGCCTCGGTGGTGGCCCAGCTCGGCACGCCCGACATGCGGGTGCCCATCGCCTACGGCCTGTCGTGGCCGGAGCGCATCGAGAGCGGCGCCGAGCGGCTGGATTTCCGGCGCCTGGCCGCCATGACCTTCGAGGCCCCGGACGCCGCCCGGTTTCCCGGCCTGGCCCTGGCCTGGGACAGCCTGCGGGCCGCGCCGGGCACCACGGCGGTGCTCAACGCCGCCAACGAGGTCGCCGTGGCCGCCTTTCTGGACCGGCGGGTGCGTTTTGACCAGATCCATGCGGTCAACCTGGAAACTTTGTCGGCCCTGAGCTTCTCTGAACCCCAGTCCCTGGCCGATCTGCTGGCCTTGGACCAACAGGCACGTGCCGTCGCCGAGCAGGTGGCCTCGCGCCTGCCGGCCTGATGTCCTTTTCGGAGACCCCATGATTCTCACGGTGCTGGCCTTTGTGCTTGCCCTCGCGCTGCTGATCGCGGTGCACGAGTACGGGCACTACCGCGTGGCGGTGGCCTGTGGCGTCAAGGTGCTGCGGTTTTCGGTCGGCTTCGGCAAACCGCTGCTGCGCTGGCGCCCGCGTCGCCAGCGGCCGGGGCAGGACACCGAATTTGTCTTGTGTGCCGTGCCGCTGGGCGGTTACGTGCGCATGCTCGACGAGCGCGAGGCGCCGGTCGACGCGGCCGAACGCCACCTGGCCTTCAACACCCAGCCGCTGCGTTCGCGCGCCGCCATCGTGGCCGCCGGCCCGCTGGCCAACCTGGGCCTGGCCGTGCTGCTGTACGCCCTGGTGGCCTGGATGGGGGTGGAGGCGCCGCGCCCCATCCTGTCCACCCCGCCCCCGGCCTCGCTGGCCGAGGCGGCGGGCCTGCGCGCCGGCGAATGGGTGCGACAGGCCGCGGTGGCCGATGGCGAGCCCGCGGACGTGCGTTCGTTCGACGAGCTGCGCTGGCAGCTGACCCAGGCCGCGCTGGACGGCGAGGACATGGCCTTGTGGGTCGGCGAGGGCGAGAACGGTTCCCTGCGCCGCGTCGTGCTGCCCCTGGCCCAACTGCCGCAGCGCGAAGCCGATGCGGCCATGTTCCAGCGCATCGGCATCGTCTCGCCCTGGTCGGCGCCGGTGATCGGCGGCGTCTTGCCCGACGGCGCCGCGCGGCAGGCCGGCCTGCGCGAAGGCGACCGGGTGTCGTCGGTGGATGGCCAGCCCATCGTCGATGCTCAGACGCTGCGGGCCCGCATCCGCGCCGCGGTGGACGGCAGTGGCCGGGCATCGGCACAACGCTGGGTGGTTGAGCGTGACGGCGGGCGCATCGATCTGGTGGTCGCGCCACGCCCCGAGCAGGTGGACGGCGCCTGGATTGGCCGCATCGGTGCCCTGGTGGGCGCGCCGCCGGCCATGGTCGAGGTCAGCGAAGGCCCCTGGGATGGCATCACGCACGCCTTTGTCCGCACCGGTGAGGTGTCCTGGCTGACTCTCAAGATGATGGGGCGCATGCTGATCGGCGAGGCCTCGCTGCGCCACATCAGCGGCCCCATCACCATCGCCGACTACGCCGGCAAGTCCGCCAGCATGGGCCTCACCGCCTACCTGACCTTCATGGCCCTGATCAGTGTCAGTCTCGGCGTGCTGAACCTGCTGCCGCTGCCCGTCTTGGACGGTGGGCACCTGATGTATTATCTTTGGGAGGGGGTGTCCGGGCGCGCCGTCTCCGACGCCTGGATGGAACGCTTGCAGCGTGGCGGCGTGGCGGTGCTGATCATGCTCATGTCGCTTGCCTTGTTCAATGATGTGGCCCGAATACTGGGCTGATGCCAGTCAATACATGAAACAACTCAAACAGGGCCTGCGCGGCCTCGCGCACGGTGCGCTCGTGTCCTCTTTGCTGGCGGTCTTGCCGGCCTGGGCGGTCGACCCCTTTGTGCTGCGTGACATCCGTGTCGAAGGCCTGCAGCGGGTCGAACCCGGTACGGTGTTCGGTTCCTTGCCCTTTCGCATCGGCGAGACCTACAACGACGACAAGGGTGCCAGCGCCATCCGGGCCCTGTTTGGCCTGGGCCTGTTCTCCGACGTGCGCCTGCAGGTCAGCGGTGACGAGCTGGTGGTGATCGTCGAGGAGCGCCCGTCGGTGGCCGACGTTTCCTTCAGCGGCATCAGTGAGTTCGACAACGAGACCCTGCGCAAGGCCATGCGCGAGGTGGGCCTGTCCGAGGGCCGACCGTTTGACCGTGGCCTGGCCGACCGCGCCGAGCAGGAGCTCAAGCGCCAGTACATCAACAAGAGCCTCTATGCCGTGCAGGTGGTGACCACCGTCACGCCGATGGAGCGCAACCGCGTCAACGTCAACTTCAGCGTGGTCGAGGGCGACATCGCCAAGATCAAGGACATCCGCATCGTGGGCAACCAGGCCTACAGCGAGTCGACCCTGCGCGGCCTGTTCGACCTCGACACCGGCGGCTGGATGAGCTGGTACACCAAGTCCGACCGCTACACCCGCGCCAAGCTCAACGCCGACATCGAGTCGCTGCGCTCCTACTACCTGTCGCGCGGCTACCTCGAGTTCCGCATCGACTCCACCCAGGTGGCCATCTCGCCCGACAAGAGCGAGATCACCATCACCATCAACGTCAGCGAAGGCAAGCGATTTGTCGTGTCCTCGCTGCGGCTGGCCGGCGACTACCTGGGCCGGGAAGACGAGTTCCGCAAGCTGATCCGCTTCGATGCGGGCGAGCCCTACAACTCGGTGCACGTCGCCGACACCATCAAGGCCTTCACCGACCATTTCGGTGAATTCGGCTACGCCTTCGCCCGTGTCGACGCCGTGCCCGACATCGACCGCGACAACGGCCGCGTGGCCTTCGTGCTGCAAGCCGATCCGTCGCGCCGCGCCTATGTGCGCCGCATCAACATCGAAGGCAACCTGCGCACCCGCGACGAGGTGATCCGGCGCGAGTTCCGCCAGTTCGAATCGGCCTGGTACGACAGCGACCGCATCAAGCTCTCGCGTGACCGCGTCGACCGCCTGGGCTTCTTCACCGAGGTGCGCATCGACACCCAGGAGGTGCCCAACGCGCCGGACCAGGTCGACCTCAACATCAAGGTGGTCGAGAAGCCGACCGGCAACGTGTCCGTGGGTTTTGGCTACTCGCAGTCCGAGAAGCTGGCCCTGCTGGCCGGCATCCAGCAGGAAAACGTGTTCGGTTCCGGCAACTACTTGGGCCTGAACGTCAACACCAGCAGCTACAACCGCCAGATCGTGCTGAGCAGCGTCGATCCCTACTTCACGCAGGACGGGGTCTCGCGCAGCCTGGACATCTACTACAAGACCACCCGGCCCTTGCTGGCCCAGGGCGGTGATTACAGCCTGGTCACGCCCGGCGCCAGCGTGCGTTTCGGCGTGCCCTTCACCGAGACCGACACGGTCTACTTCGGTGTCGGTGTCGAGTCCACCCGCATCAAGGCCGGCACCCAACTGCCCGTGGCCTACCAGGAATACGCCGACGTGTTCGGCACCAGCAGCACCTCGGTGCCTTTCACCATCGGCTGGACCCGCGACAAGCGCGACAGCGCGCTGGTGCCCACCGATGGCCGCTACCAGCGTTTCAACTCCGAGCTGGGCCTGGCGGGCGACACCCGCTACGTCAAGGCCAACTACCAGATCCAGCAATACTGGCCGCTGAACCGCCAGTTCACCCTGGCGGTGAACGGCGAAGTGGGCTGGGGCAAGGGTCTGGGCGGACGGCCTTTCCCGCTCTTCAAGAACTTCTACGGCGGCGGCCTCGGCTCCGTGCGCGGCTTCGACCAGGGCACCCTGGGCGGCACCAGCACTTTGGTGGACGACGCTTCCAAGACGGTCTACATCGGCGGCTCCAAGAGCGTCGTGCTCAACACCGAGCTGCTGATGCCCTTCCCGGGGGCTGGCAACGACCGCACCCTGCGCCTGTTCGGTTTTGTCGACGTGGGCAACGTCTACACCGACGACCAGAAGCTCTCGCTGAGCGATCTGCGGGCCTCGGCCGGCATCGGCGTGAGCTGGATTTCACCCATTGGTCCCCTGCGCTTCGCCCTGGCCAAGCCCATTCGCAAGAAGGCTGGCGATAAAATGCAGGCCATTCAGTTCCAGATCGGTACCTCGTTTTGATGAAACACTCCTCCCGCTCCCTGCTGCGCGCAGTTGGTTTTGCCGCGGCTTCCGGCCTGGTGGCGCTGTCGGCGCTGGCGCAGGATTTCCGCATCGGCTTCGTCAACACCGACCGCATCTTCCGCGAGGCCACCATCGCCAAGGCCGCCCAGGTCAAGCTGGAGGCCGAGTTCTCCAAGCGCGAGAAGGAAATCGAGGGCATGGGCACCCAGCTCAAGACCGCGTCCGAGCGCTTCGAGCGCGATGCGCCGACCTTGTCTGAAGCCCAGCGTGGGACCCGCCAGCGCCAACTGGTCGACCAGGACCGCGAATTCCAGCGCAAGCGCCGCGAATTCCAGGAAGACCTCAACGTGCGCAAGAACGAAGAGCTGCAAGCCGTGCTGGAGCGCGCCAACCGCGTGATCAAGCAGGTGGCCGAAGCCGAAAAATACGACCTCGTGATCCAGGAAGCGGTCTACATCAACCCCAAACACGACATCACCGAAAAAGTGATCACCGGGTTGAACAACGCCACCAAGTGACGCCGTCATGACCCTCGGCGCCCGACTCGACGCCATCGTCGCGGCGCTCGGAGGTGAACTCATCGGCTCGGGCGAGACGTTCATCGAACGCCTCGCCCCGCTCGACACCGCGGCAGGCCACGCCATTGCCTTTGTGGCCCATGTGCGTTACGCCAGCCAGATCGAGACCACCCAGGCCGGCGCGCTGATCGTGTCGCCCGCCCTCGCCGAACGGGCGTCCGCGCGCGGACCCTGCATCGTCAGCGACAACCCTTACCTGTATTTCGCCCGACTGACCCAGTGGTGGCGGGCCACCCAGGACCCGCTGCCCGTGGCGGCCGTGCATCCCAGCGCCTGGATAGACCCCACGGCTGTGCTGGGTGCCAACGTCGCCATCGGACCTTTTGTGGTGGTGGAGGCGGGCGCGCGCATCGGCGAGGGCACCCGCATCGGTGCCCATGTCACGGTCGGCCGTGGCTGTGTCATCGGCCGCCGCTGCATCCTGCATCCCGGCGTGGTCATCGGCGCCGACGGTTTTGGCTTCGCCCAGCATGAAGGCCAGTGGATCAAGATCGAGCAGCTGGGCGCGGTGCTCATCGGCGATGACGTGGAAATCGGGGCCAACAGTTGTGTCGACCGTGGTGCGCTGGACGACACCGTGATCGAGGACGGCGTCAAGCTCGACAACCTGGTCCAGATCGGCCACAACGTCCACATCGGCGCCCACACGGCGATGGCCGGCTGTGCCGGCGTGGCCGGCAGCGCCCGCATCGGCCGCCACTGCACCGTGGGCGGCGGTGCTGTCGTGCTGGGCCACCTGAGCCTGGCCGACCACGTGCACATTTCGGCCGCCTCGGTGGTGATGCGCTCCATCCACCAGCCGGGCCAGTACAGCGGCGTGTTTCCCTTGGACGACAATGCGTCCTGGGAAAAGAACGCCGCCACGCTCAGGCAACTGCACCGCCTGCGCGAACGCATCAAGACACTCGAAAAATCAGAACGACCATGATGGACATCCACCAGATCCTCAAGCAACTGCCCCACCGCTACCCCATCCTCCTGGTCGACCGCGTGTTGTCCATCGAGAAGGGCAAGACCATCCAGGCGCTCAAGAACGTCACCATCAACGAACCGTTCTTCACCGGCCACTTTCCGCACCGTCCGGTGATGCCGGGCGTGCTGATGCTGGAGGCCATGGCCCAGACCGCGGCCCTGCTGGCCTTCGATACCCTGGGTGTCACGCCCGACGACAAGACCGTCTACTACTTCGCCGGCATCGACGGCGCGCGCTTCAAGCGCCCGGTCGAACCAGGTGACCAGCTCATCATGGACGTCAGCCTGGAACGCATGAAGGCCGGCATCTTCAAGTTCAAGGGCGTCACCCGCGTGGGCGCCGACGTGGCCTGCGAGGCCGAGCTGATGTGCACCATGCGCACCATTGCCTGAGGGCGTGGCCATGACCGGCACGGCTGCGCTGATCCATCCCACCGCGATCGTCGACCCTGGCGCCGAACTCGACAGCTCGGTCTCGGTTGGCCCCTACACGGTGATCGGCCCCCACGTGAAGGTGGGCGCTGGCACCCGCATCGGCCCACATGCGGTGATCGAGGGTCACACCACCATCGGCAAGGACAATCGCATTTTCCAGTTCACCTCGCTGGGCGCGGTGAACCAGGACAAGAAGTACAAGGACGAGCCCTGCGAGCTCATCATCGGTGACCGCAACACCATCCGCGAGTTCAGCACCTACCACATCGGCACGGTGCAGGGCGGCGGTGTCACGCGTCTGGGTGACGACAACTGGATGATGGCCTACACCCACCTGGCGCACGACTGCGTGGTGGGCAGCCACACCATCTTTGCCAACAACGCGCAGATCGCCGGCCACGTGGTGGTGGACGACTGGGTGATCCTGGGCGCCTACACCTGCGTGCACCAGTTCGTGCGCATCGGCGCCCACGGCATGACCGGCATGGGCTCGGTGCTGCTGGCCGATCAGCCGCCCTTTGTGATGAGCGAAGGGCATCCGGCCGGTGCGCGCTCGATGAATTTCGAGGGACTGCGCCGGCGCGGTTTTTCGCCCGACCGCATCGCCGCCGTCAAGGCCATGCACAAGGCGCTCTACCGCGAAGGCCTCACGCTCGAACAGGCCCGTGGCCGCATCGGTGAGCTTGCGGCCAGCCATCCCGAAGCCACGGCCGACGTGGCCCTGATGCTGGATTTCCTGGCCGCCACGACGCCGCAACGCGGCATCGTGCGCTGACCGTGCCTCCCATCCCACCAGCGGCGCCCGTGCCCGCGGACCCGGCGCGGCGTTTTGCCATGGTGGCGGGCGAAAGCTCGGGCGACCTGCTGGCGGGCCTGCTGCTGGATGGCCTGCACCGGCGCTGGCCCGGCCTGTTGGCGCAGGGTATCGGTGGCCCGGCCATGGCGCAGCGCGGCTTCGAGGCCTGGTGGCCGCAACACAAACTCGCCGTGCGTGGGTACGTCGAGGTCCTGCCCCACCTGCGCGAGCTGCTGGCCATGCGCCGCGAGCTGGGCGACCGCCTGCTGACCCGGCGGCCCGACGTGTTCATCGGGGTCGATGCCCCTGATTTCAATTTTGATCTGGAGCTGCGCCTGCGCGAGGCCGGCATCAAGACCGTGCATTTCGTCAGCCCCTCCTTCTGGGCCTGGCGGGCCAAGAAGGTCGACAAACTGCGGCGCGCGGCCGATCACGTCTTGTGCATCTTCCCTTTCGAGCCCGAGCTGCTGGCCGCCCACGGCGTGCCCGCCACCTACGTGGGCCACCCCATCGCCAACATGGTGCCGCTGGTGCCCGACCAGGCCGCCGCGCGCGTGCGGCTGGGCCTGCCCCTGGACGCGCCGGTGGTCGCCTTGCTGCCCGGCAGCCGCGCGTCCGAAATCCGCCACCTGGCCCGGCGCTTTTTTGCCGCCGCGCGCTTGATGGTGGCCCGTGTGCCCGGCCTGCGGCTGGTGCTGCCCACCTTGCCCGCGCTGCGATCCGAGGTCGAGGCCGCGGCCCGCGCCGAGGGTTTTGACCCCGCGGCCGGCGGCGTGCTCAGCATCATCGACGGCCAGTCGCATGCGGTCCTGGCCGCCTGTGACGTGACCCTGATCGCCAGCGGCACCGCCACGCTGGAGGCCGCGTTGTTCAAGCGGCCCATGGTGATCGCTTACCACATGCCCTGGCTCAGCTGGCAGATCATGAAGGGCAAGCGCCTGCAGCCTTGGGTGGGCCTGCCCAACATCCTGTGCGGGGACTTTGTCGTGCCCGAGCGCCTGCAGGCCGACGCCACCGCCGAGCGGTTGGCGCAGGACGTGCTGGACTGGCTGGCCGCACCTGAGAAAATCACGGCTCTGCAACAACGTTTCACGGCCTTGCACCACACGCTGCAGCGCGACACCGCCCAACTGGCCACCGATGCGATCCAACAAGTTCTTGAAGGCTGAACAGGCGCCACTGCCCTGGGACGTGCCCGGCCTCGTGGCGGGCGTCGACGAGGCGGGCCGGGGTCCGCTGGCCGGCCCGGTGGTGGCCGCCGCGGTCATCCTCGACGACCTCAATCCCATCGTCGGCCTGGCGGACTCCAAGAAGCTCAGCCCGGCCCGGCGCGAGCGCCTGTTCGATGAAATCCGCGCCAAGGCCTTGTGCTGCTCGGTGGCCGAGGCCTCGGTCGAGGAGATCGATCGCCTCAACATCCTGCAGGCCACGATGCTGGCCATGCGCCGCGCCGTCGAGGGCCTGCGCCTGGCGCCGGCCAAGGTGCTGGTCGACGGCAACCGCCTGCCGCCGCTGCCCATGCTGGCCGAGGCCATCGTCAAGGGCGACAGCAAGGTGGCCGCGATTTCCGCCGCCTCCATCCTGGCCAAGGTCACCCGCGACCGCTGGTGCGACCGCTACCACACCGAGTTTCCGGCCTACGGCTTCGACGGCCACAAGGGCTATGGCACGGCCGAGCACCTGGCCGCCTTGCGCCAGCACGGGCCCTGCCCGCAGCACCGCAGGAGCTTTGCGCCGGTGGCCCAATCCTTCAAGATGTCGACATGAACGAAGCCGTCCACATCGCCTCGCGCGACAACGCCCTGGTCAAGGAGCTCAAGCGCCTGGCCGGCGACAACGCGGCCTACCGCCGCCTGGGACGCGTCTGGCTGGAGGGCGATCACCTCTGCCGTGCCGCGCTGCAGCGCGGCGTGCGGCCGGCGCTGGCGGTCTTCAGCGAGAGCCTGTGGCCGACCGCGCCCGCCGAATGGCGCAGCGCGGCCCCGCGCAACGTGGTGCTGGCCGATGCCCTGTTTGCCGACATCAGCGCGCTCGAATCGCCCGCTGCCATGGGCTTTGTGCTGGACTGGCCGGCCGCGCCCGAGGTCTTGCCCGATGCGCCCACGGTGGTGTTGGACCGGGTGCA
Source organism: Hydrogenophaga sp. OTU3427 (assembly GCF_038440225.1). Taxonomy (NCBI): domain Bacteria; kingdom Pseudomonadati; phylum Pseudomonadota; class Betaproteobacteria; order Burkholderiales; family Comamonadaceae; genus Hydrogenophaga; species Hydrogenophaga sp. OTU3427. The sequence goes on from NZ_JASATI010000005.1 coordinate 159,005, forward strand.
GGACGCCGGCAACGTCGGCTCCATCCTGCGCAGCGCGGGCGCCTTCGGTTTCCGCCAGGTGATCGCGCTCAAGGGCTCGGCGGCCCTGTGGTCGCCCAAGGTGTTGCGGGCCGGCATGGGCGCCCACTTCGGGCTGCGGCTGGTCGAATCGGCCGACGGGGCGGCACTGGAGGCCCTGCAGGTGCCGCTGGTCGTGACCAGTTCCCACCTCGGGCGGGACCTGCACCGTTGCCGTGTACCCATGCCCTGTGCCTGGGTCATGGGGCACGAAGGGCAGGGCGTTTCCCCGGCCCTGGCGGCACGCGCCGCGCTGGCGGTGCGCATTCCGCAGCCGGGAGGCGAGGAGTCGCTCAACGTGGCCGCCGCCGCCGCCATCTGTCTCTACGCCAGCATCGCCCAGCCATGAAAACCTGGCGCCGCGTCCTGTGTGCCGTGACCGCCTGCCTGGCGCTGGCCAGCATGGCCGCTGCGCCGGCCGAGCCGCGTTTTGCGGTGTCGGAGGATGGCGACTACATCATCGACCTCAAGGCCAGGCTTGCCTGGCCGCGCTGCGTCGAAGGCATGGTCTGGAATGGCAAGACCTGCACCGGCCAGCCTCAGCTGTTCGATCACACGCAGGCGGCGGCCCACGCCCTGGCGCGCTGGAAGGCCGAGGGCGCGCGCTGGCGCCTGCCCCACACCACCGAACTGCAACGGCTGGTGGACAAGTCCCTGCCCGGGCAAGGGCTGGACCCGGCGCTGTTTCCGCAGGCGCCACGGCAGTGGCACTGGTCGGGCACCGCCAACATCAACACCGGCGGCAAGGTCAATCCCTACAGCTACGACAACGTCCAGCAGGGCCGCACGGCGGAAAACGCGAACCGCATGGGTTTTCTGCACGGCTGGGCGGTCAACCTGGTGACGGGCGAAGCCCGCAACGATGTGACCAAACGCACCCCCTTGCCACTGCGCCTGGTGCGGCCGGCTTTCTGAGCGCTGCGGTCCGCCCAGTGGGGTTTGGCCGAGGGCGAGCGGCTATAATTCGAAGGTTTACCCGCAACCTGCGCGCACCCGCAGCGAATCCCCTTCGCGAAGTCCTCACTCCTCCACTGCCGCCGGCTGTTCAGCCGGCTCGCGTCTGGCTGAGAGCGGCTCAAATGAGGGTGCGCCTCCCAAGGAGTTACCCGTGTTTCCCGTCCTGCCCCCCGCCATCCTCGCGCTTGCAGACGGCACGGTCTTTGTTGGTCATTCGATCGGAGCCACCGGCTCCACCGTCGGCGAGGTGGTGTTCAACACCGCCCTCACCGGCTACCAGGAAATCCTCACCGACCCCAGCTACTGCCGGCAGATCGTGACCCTCACGTACCCGCACATCGGCAACTACGGCGTCAACCTGGAAGACATCGAAGCCAACAAGGTCCACGCCGCTGGCCTGATCATCAAGAACCTGCCGCTGCTGGCGTCCAACTTCCGCCTGTCGATGACGCTGTCGGACTACCTGGTGCGCGAGAACACCGTGGCCATCGCCGACATCGACACCCGCAAACTGACCCGCCTGTTGCGCACCCAAGGCGCGCAGAACGGCTGCATTCTGGCGCTGGCCGCCGGTGAAGCCGTCACCCAGGCCGTGATCGACAAGGCCGTGGCGGCCGCCCAGGGCGCGCCCAGCATGGCCGGCCTGGACCTGGCCAAGGTGGTGTCGTCCACGACGGCCTACCCCTGGACCGAAACCGAGTGGAAACTGGGCTCGGGCTACGGCAACCAGAGCTCGCCGCGTTTCCACGTGGTGGCCTACGACTTCGGTGTCAAGAAGAACATCCTGCGCATGCTGGCCGAACGTGGCTGCAAGGTGACCGTGGTGCCCGCGCAAACCTCGGCCGCCGAGGTGCTCAAGCACCAGCCCGACGGCATCTTCCTGTCCAACGGCCCGGGCGACCCGGAACCCTGCGACTACGCCATCGAAGCCGCCAAGACCCTGATCGAGACCGGCATCCCCACCTTCGGCATCTGCCTGGGCCACCAGATCATGGCCCTGGCCTCGGGTGCCAAGACCTTCAAGATGAAGTTCGGCCACCACGGCGCCAACCACCCGGTGAAGGACCTCGACACCGGCCGCGTCAGCATCACCAGCCAGAACCACGGCTTCGCGGTGGACGAAACAACGTTGCCCGCTAACCTGCGCGCCACCCACATCAGCCTGTTCGACAACACGCTGCAGGGTCTGGCCCGCACCGACAAGCCGGCCTTCTGCTTCCAGGGTCACCCGGAAGCCTCGCCCGGCCCGCACGACATCTCGTACCTGTTTGACCGCTTCACGGCACTGATGGAGCAGCACAAAAATGCCTAAGCGTTCCGATCTCAAAAGCATTCTCATCATCGGCGCCGGCCCCATCATCATTGGCCAGGCCTGCGAGTTCGACTACTCCGGCGTGCAGGCCTGCAAGGCGCTGCGCGAAGAGGGTTACAAGGTCATCCTGATCAACAGCAATCCCGCGACGATCATGACCGACCCGGCCACGGCCGACGTCACCTACATCGAGCCCATCACCTGGCAGACGGTCGAGAAGATCATCGCCAAGGAACGGCCCGACGCCATCCTGCCCACCATGGGCGGACAGACCGCGCTGAACTGCGCACTGGACCTGTGGCACCACGGCGTGCTGGACAAGTACAAGGTCGAGCTGATCGGCGCCACGCCCGAGGCCATCGACAAGGCCGAGGACCGCCTGAAGTTCAAGGACGCGATGACCAAGATCGGTCTCGGCTCGGCGCGCTCGGGCATCGCCCACAGCATGGACGAGGCCTGGGCGGTCCAGAAGAACGTCGGCTTCCCGACCGTCATCCGCCCCAGCTTCACGCTGGGCGGCACCGGTGGCGGCATCGCCTACAACCCGGAAGAGTTCGAGACCATCTGCAAGCGCGGCCTGGAAGCCTCGCCCACCAACGAGCTGCTGATCGAGGAATCGCTGCTCGGCTGGAAAGAGTACGAGATGGAAGTGGTGCGCGACAAGGCGGACAACTGCATCATCGTCTGCTCGATCGAGAACCTGGACCCCATGGGCGTGCACACCGGCGACTCCATCACCGTGGCGCCGGCCCAGACGCTGACCGACAAGGAATACCAGATCATGCGCAACGCCTCGCTGGCGGTGCTGCGTGAAATTGGCGTGGACACCGGCGGCTCCAACGTGCAGTTCTCGGTCAACCCCAAGGACGGTCGCATGATCGTCATCGAGATGAACCCGCGCGTGTCGCGGTCCTCGGCACTGGCCTCCAAGGCCACGGGTTTTCCGATCGCCAAGGTGGCGGCCAAGCTGGCCATCGGCTACACGCTGGACGAGCTGCGCAACGAGATCACGGGCGGCGCCACGCCGGCTTCCTTCGAGCCCTCGATCGACTACGTGGTGACCAAGATCCCGCGTTTTGCCTTCGAGAAGTTTCCCGCCGCCGATTCGCGCCTGACGACCCAGATGAAGTCGGTCGGCGAGGTCATGGCCATGGGCCGCACTTTCCAGGAATCCTTCCAGAAGGCCCTGCGCGGCCTGGAAGTGGGCGTGGACGGCATGAACGAGAAGACCCAGGACCGCGAGATCCTGGAGCGCGAACTCGGCGAGCCCGGTCCCGACCGCATCTGGTACGTGGGTGACGCCTTCGCGGCCGGCTGGTCGCTGGACGAGGTGCACGACATCACCAAGATCGACAAGTGGTTCCTGGTGCAGATCGAGGAGATCGTGAAGATCGAACTCGAACTCGACAAGATCGCTGCCGCCAAGGGCGACAACGCGCTGGCTTCGCTGGACGCCGGCACGCTGCGCAGCTTGAAGCAAAAAGGCTTCTCCGACCGCCGCCTGGCCAAGCTGCTCAAGACCACCGACACCGCCGTGCGCAACGCGCGCAAGGCCTTGAACGTGCGCCCGGTCTACAAGCGGGTGGACACCTGCGCGGCCGAGTTCGCCACCAACACCGCCTACCTGTACTCCAGCTACGAAGCCGAGTTCAGCGAGTGCGAGGCCGAGCCCACCAGCAACAAGAAGATCATGGTGCTGGGCGGTGGTCCGAACCGCATCGGCCAGGGCATCGAGTTCGACTACTGCTGCGTTCACGCAGCGCTCGCGATGCGCGAGGACGGCTATGAAACCATCATGGTCAACTGCAACCCCGAGACCGTGTCGACCGACTACGACACCTCGGACCGCCTGTACTTCGAGCCGCTGACACTGGAAGACGTGCTGGAGATCGTCGACAAGGAAAAGCCGGCCGGCGTGATCGTGCAGTACGGCGGCCAGACGCCACTCAAGCTGGCACTGGGCCTGGAGGCCAACGGCGTGCCCATCATCGGCACCAGCCCCGACATGATCGACGCCGCCGAGGACCGCGAGCGTTTCTCGGCCTTGCTGCGCGAACTCAACCTCAAGCAGCCGCCCAACGCCACCGCCCGCACCGAAGCCGAGGCGCTGGAAAAGGCCAGTTCCCTGGGCTACCCGCTGGTGGTGCGTCCCAGCTACGTGCTGGGCGGCCGGGCGATGGAAATCGTGCACGAGCAGCGCGACCTGGAGCGCTACATGCGCGAAGCGGTCAAGGTGAGCAACGACTCGCCGGTGCTGCTGGATCGCTTCCTGAACGACGCCATCGAGTGTGACGTGGACTGCCTGCGCGACCCCGAGGGCAAGACCTTCATCGGCGGCGTGATGGAGCACATCGAGCAGGCCGGCGTGCACAGCGGCGACTCCGCCTGCTCGCTGCCACCCTACAGCCTGAGTGCCGAGACCATCAACGAGATCAAGCGCCAGAGCGCGGCCATGGCCGCATCGCTCAACGTGGTGGGCCTGATGAACGTGCAGTTCGCCATCCAGCAGATCGACGGCAAGGACGTGATCTACGTGCTGGAAGTGAACCCGCGTGCCTCGCGCACCGTGCCCTTCGTGTCCAAGGCCACCGGCATCCAGCTGGCCAAGGTGGCGGCGCGCTGCATGGTCGGCCAGACCCTGGCCTCGCAAGGCATCACCCACGAGGTCACGCCGCCGTACTTCAGCGTCAAGGAGGCGGTGTTCCCCTTCGTCAAGTTCCCGGGCGTGGACACCATCCTCGGCCCCGAGATGAAGTCCACCGGCGAGGTGATGGGCGTGGGCAAGACCTTTGGCGAAGCCTTCGTCAAGAGCCAGCTGGGCGCTGGCACCCACCTGCCACGCCCGCACAAGGCCGACGGCACGCCCTCGGGCAAGGTGTTCCTGACGGTGAAGAACAGCGACAAGCCACGCGCCGTGGCCATCGCGCGCGAGCTGGCGGCCATGGGCTTCGAGCTGGTGGCGACCAAGGGCACGGCCGCGGCCATCACGGCGGCCGGTGTGCCTTGCGGCACCGTGAACAAGGTGACCGAAGGCCGCCCGCACATCGTGGACATGATCAAGAATGGCGATATCGTGCTGGTCATCAACACGGTGGAGGAGCGCCGCAACGCCATCGCCGATTCGCGCCAGATCCGCACCTCGGCCCTGTTGGCCCGTGTGACCACTTTCACCACCATTTTCGGCGCCGAAGCCGCGGTGGAGGGCATGAAGCACATGGAGCAGCTGGACGTCTATTCGGTGCAGGAGCTGCACGCGCAGTTGCATTAAACTAGCTGCGAACAAGAAAAATCGAGACCGCCGCCAGGCGACTGGCGGCGGTTTCTCTTTTGACACAACGGAGATCAGAACCATGGCCACCATTCCCGTGACCAAGCGCGGTGCCGAAATGCTCAAGGCGGAGCTGCACAAGCTCAAGACCATCGAACGTCCTGGCGTGATCCAGGCCATTGCCGAGGCGCGTGCACAAGGCGACTTGAGCGAGAACGCCGACTACGACGCGGCCAAGGAGCGTCAAGGCTTTATCGAGGGTCGCATTGCGGAGATCGAGGGCAAGCTGTCGATCGCCCAGATCATCGATCCGTCCGGGCTGGACGCGGGTGGTCGCGTGGTGTTCGGCTCGACCGTGGAGCTGGAAGAGCAGAACACCGGCGAGCAGGTGAAATACCAGATCGTGGGCGAGGACGAGGCCGACCTGAAGCTGGGCCTGATCAACATCAGCAGCCCGATCGCGCGCGCGCTGATCGGAAAGGAAGAGGGCGACGTGGCCGACGTGCAGGCGCCCGGTGGCCTCAAGAGCTACGAAATCATCGGCGTGCGCTACGAGTGAGCGCCTGGCGCCACCCCCTGCTGACGCTGGTGGCCGCCCTGTGGTGGGGCGGTTCGGCCGCGTTGGCCTTCATTGCCGTGCCCACCCTGTTTGCCCATTTCGGCAACCCGGCGGTGGCGGGGCCGGCGGCCGCCAAGCTGTTCACGGCCATTGCCTGGCTGGTGGTGGCTTGCGGGCTGGCGCTGCTGCTCCTGGGGCGCAGCGATCGGCAGGGCCCCATCGGGCGGGGCCTGCCCTTCATCCTGCTGGCCATGCTGTGCATGCTGGTGCAGGAGTATGGCGTGTCCCACAAGATCCTGACCGCCCGCAGCACGGGCGCCAGCCTGGCGCTGTGGCACGGCGTGGGCAGCGCGCTGATCGGGGTGCAGTGGCTGTGCGCCACGCGGGTGCTGTGGCTGCTTGGTAGCCGCTCAGGTCGCTGAGTCGCCGCCGGGCCACCCCAAGGCGACTCGCGCCCCCTCGGGGGGCAACGAGCCACACGAAGTGGGCGAATGTGGCGGCGTTATGCCGAACGCTCGGCGCTCTCCAGGGTGTTGACCATCAACATGGTGATGGTCATGGGCCCCACGCCACCGGGCACCGGGGTGATGTGGCCGGCGACCGCCTTCACACCGTCGAAGTCCACGTCGCCACACAGCTTGCCGTCGTCGTTGCGGTTCATGCCCACGTCGATGACCACCGCGCCGGGCTTGACCATGTCGGCCGTCAGCACATTGCGCTTGCCCACGGCGGCCACGATCACGTCCGCTTGAAGCGTCATGGCCTTCAGGTCTTTGGTGCCGCTGTGGCAGATGGTCACGGTGGCGTTCTGCTGCAGCAGCATCAGCGCCATGGGCTTGCCCACGATGTTGCTGCGCCCGATCACGACCGCGTGTTTGCCCTTGAGCTCATAGCCGATGTTCTCCAGCATCTTCATGCAGCCATAGGGCGTGCAGGGCCAGAAGCCCGGCATGCCGGTCATCAGGGCGCCAGCGCTGGCGATGTGGAAGCCGTCCACGTCCTTTGCCGGCGAGATGGCCTCGATCACCTTCTGGGCGTCGATGTGGGCCGGCAGCGGCAGCTGCACCAGGATGCCGTGGATGGCGGGGTCGTGGTTGAGCGCCTCGACGCGCTTGAGCAGCTCGGCCTCGCTCAGGTCGGCGGTGTAGCGCTCCAGGATGGAGTGCATGCCAGTGTCCTCGCAGGCCTTGACCTTGTTGCGCACATAGACTTGGCTGGCCGGGTTGTCGCCCACCAGCACCACGGCCAGGCCGGGCGTCACGCCGCGCGCCTTGAGGGCGATCACGCGCTCGGTGACCTGTTGGCGGAGCTGGCGGGAGAGGGCATTGCCGTCGATCAGTTGTGCGGTCATGGTGGGCGGTCTTTCTTCAATGCAAAACGCCCGCTGGCGGCGGGCGTGAGGGTAGGGGGTGGCGGCTCAGACCTTGGCGGGCGTCTGGCCCAGGGCGATCTTGAGCAGGTCGGCCACGGTGTTGGCGTTGAGCTTTTCCATGATGTTGGCGCGGTGCGCCTCCACCGTCTTGATGCTGATGCCCAGGTCGTCGGCGATCTGCTTGTTCAGGCGGCCGGCAACGATGCGCTCCAGCACCTGGCCTTCGCGCGAGGTCAGCTTGGACAGCAGGGCGTCGCGGCTGGCGGCTTGCTGGTGGGTGGCAAAGGTGTCCTTGGCCCGCTCCAGCATGCGCTCGACCAGGTCGACCAGCTGGTCTTCCTTGAACGGCTTCTGGATGAAGTCCAGCGCGCCCTTCTTCATCGAATCCACCGCCATGGGCACGTCGCCGTGGCCGGTGATGAAGACGATGGGCAGGGGTGACTGGCGCTCGACCAGCCGGTCCTGCAGCTCCATGCCGGTCATGCCGCCCATGCGGATGTCGGCGATCAGGCAGGCCACCTCGCGCGAATCGTAGCGGCTCAGGAAGGCCTCGGCGGATTCGAAGCAGCGGACGCGGTAGTCCTTGCCTTCGAGCAGCCACTGCAGCGAATCGCGCACGGCCTCGTCGTCATCCACCACGTACACGGTACCTTTTTTGGGTATCAGACTCATCTCGCTCTTTCTGTTGTCGTGCCGGGGCGCATGCTCATCGGGGAGCGCTCGGGCGCTCCACCGGGGCAGGGGACTGAGCCACTGGAATCCAGAAGCTGAAACAGCAGCCTGCCACCGCGCCGCCATTGTAGATGTTCTCGACTTTCATCCTCCCATGGTGGGATTCGACGATGCTGCGGCACAGCTTGAGGCCGATGCCCATGCCCTCGGCCTTGGTGCTGTAGAAGGCTTCGTAGATGCGCTCCAGCATGTCGGCCGGCACGCCGCTGCCCGAGTCGGTGATGGCGAATTCCACGCTGGCGATGCCGTCCTCATGGCGCGGTCCGACACGCAATTCGATGAAGCGCTGGCCGGGCGCGCGCTGCGCCAGCTGGATGGACTCGCCGCCGTTCTTGAGCAGGTTGATCAGCACCTGCTCGATCAGGATCGGATCGACCAGCAGCGGCGGCAGGCGGGCGGCCACGTAGGTGGTGACACGGATCTGGTGGCGGCGCAGCTCGATTTCGGCCAGTTCCAGGGCGTTGCTGACCATGGTGGCCACGTCCGACAGCGTGGGGTTGGGTTCGCTGCGCTTCACGAAGGCCTTGATGCGCTGGATGATCTGGCCCGCGCGCTGGGCCTGGCGCGCGGTTTTTTCCAGCGCGCCGAGCAGGTCTTCCTCGCTGATCTGTTGCTTCTGCACGCGTGAGATCATGCCGTTGCAGTAGTTGCTGATGGCGGTCAGGGGCTGGTTGAGTTCGTGTGCCACGCTGGAGGCCATCTCGCCCATGGTGATCAGGCGGCTGGCGGTCTGGGCGCGTTCGTTCTGGCGCGCGGCCTGCTCCTCGGCGTGGCGCCTTGGCGTGATGTCGCTGGCGATCACCAGCTGCGCCAGCCGGCCGTCCACCCAGGTCAGGTAGCGGGTGCGCACCTCCAGCCACTTGCCCAGCGACTCGATGTAGATCTCGGCGCTTTCGGCGCCGGCGTCGGTGAGCGGATCGGTCGGCATGCCAGCAAAGGAATCCACCGCATCGAGGTCGTCGCTGGGCGCGGCGGGCTCCACGCCGGCCAGGTCCACCAGGGTCCGGTGGCCGCGTCCGCTGGGGCCGAACCACTGGCGGTACATCTTGTTGGCGAACAGCACCTCTTCGCTGCCCAGGGGCGCGACCGAAACCGTGGCGTCCAGGCTCTCCAGCACGGTGGTGAAGCGTTCGTAGGAGGCCGAGAGTTCCTCGCGGATGCGCTTGGGCTCGGTGATGTCGGTCATGGACGTCATCCAGCCGGTCTGTTGGCCGTTGGGGTCGATCAGCGGCGACACGTACATGCGGGCGTCGAACAGGCTGCCGTCCTTGCGCTTGACCCGCACCTCGAAGCCGCCCGGGGTGGAGCGGCCGCGCAACTCGTCGTCCAGCCGCGAGGCCAGGATGTCGACGTCGTCGTCGGGCCAGTAGGGGAAGGGCGCGGTGCGCCCGACCAGCTCGCTCTCCGACCAGCCGGTCATCAGGCAGAAGGCCGGGTTGACGTAGGTGATGCGGCCCTGGATGTCCAGTGCCCGCATGCCGGTCAGCATGGAGTTTTCCATGGCCCGGCGGAAGTTGGTTTCGGCCACCAGGGCCTGCTGCGTCTGCACGCGCCGGCGTGTGTGCCGCCATGAGGCCACCAGCATCCACACGGTGAGCGCGCTGAGCGCGCCGATGATCAGCACGAAGCCGCTGCCCACCACGTCCTGCGAGGTGCGGTAGCCCTGCGCCTTGAGGATGAGGCCGTTGCCCACGGGGGACACCGGCACGTCGTGGTGCATGGCCTGGCGTGACCACGGCAGCCAGTTCAGCTCGCGGCTGTTGGGCTGCTGCAGGGTGCCGGCCAGCACCTGCTGGCGGTCGTCGAGCAGCGCCACCGCGTAGCGGGCCATCACCTCGGGAGGGATGCCAAAGCGCAGCAGGCCGTCCACGAGGTATTCGCCCATCACCACGCCGGCGAAGCGGCCCTGTTCGCTCAGGGGCACCTGCAGCATCAGCACGCTCTGGTCCTGCTCGCCCGGCATGGGGCGCGAGTAGATGGGCTGGCGCAGGTCGCGGGCGAGGTCGTAGGAGCCGTCGGTCTCGGCCGCCGACAGCACCTGGTCGACGCTGCGCGTCTGCGCGCTCGGGGCACTGGGCGAGGCATAGGTGGCCACGATCTTGCGGCGCGCGTCGACCCAGGAAATGGACAGCAGTTCGGGGTACTGGCTGATCAGGGTTTCGGCCTGGAAGGCGAACTCGGCGCGGTCGATCTCGCGGTTGGAGATCTCGCGCGCCAAGCGCATGAGCTGTTCCTGGCGCTCCAGCAGGCGCAAGCGCAGGCGCTGCTGCGCGTACTCCACGTCGCGGGTGACGGCCTCCTGTTCGCGGTCCCGCTCCTCCAGCCGCAGGTAGCTGATCGCGACCACGATGGCGCCCATGAACAGCAGCACCGCCAGCAAAGGCCCCAGCGTGGCAAAACGGTCTTGCCTGGCAGGTGGCAGGCGGCGCCACCAGCGTTGCCACCAGGGCGTGCCGCCCGCCAGTGCCCGCGCGCCACGCAAGGTGGCGGCGACGGGGCTGTCGGCGGGCGAATCCGGGGCGGTGGCGGGTGGCATTGCTTCAAGTCTAAAGGAGCACCGATGTCCGCCTGGATTGACAGTTCAATGTGGCAAAAAACCCGCAAAAAGTTTCACATTACAAAATCAATAAGCACATGTTGAAAAAAATGAGAAGAAATGGGAAACTCTCATCCATCGGGTGCAACACGCATGACAAGCCTTCTGCCCCGCTTTAAGCTTCTTTCCACCACCGAGGAGACAACATGTCAGCCAATCCCGAAAAACAACTGGCGCTGGGCGTCGGTTCAGACGCCGATGCGCAGGAAACGCGCGAATGGATGGACGCGCTGAGCGCGGTCATCGAAGCCGAAGGGCCCGAGCGCGCGCACTTCCTGCTGGAGCAACTGCTCGAGCACGCGCGCCAGAAAAGCATCGACATGCCGTTCTCGGCCACCACCGGCTACGTCAACACCATCGAGCCGGACGAGGAGGAGCGTTCCCCTGGCAACCTGGAAATCGAAGAACGTCTGCGCGCCTACATGCGCTGGAACGCCATGGCCATGGTGGTCAAGGCCAACCGCCACAACCCCGCCGACGGCGGTGACCTCGGCGGCCACATCGGCTCCTTTGCCTCTCTGGCCAGCCTGTTTGGCGCCGGCTTCAACCACTTCTGGCACGCCGAGAGCGAAAACCACGGCGGTGACTGCCTCTACATCCAGGGCCACGTGTCGCCGGGCGTCTACGCGCGCGCTTACCTGGAAGGCCGGCTGACCGAAGAGCAACTGCTCAACTTCCGCCAGGAAGTCGACGGCAAAGGTCTGTCGAGCTACCCGCACCCCAAGCTCATGCCCGAGTTCTGGCAGTTCCCCACGGTGTCCATGGGCCTGGGCCCGCTGATGGCCATCTACCAGGCGCGTTTCCTGAAGTACCTGCACGCTCGTGGCATCGCCAACACCGAAAACCGCAAGGTCTGGGTGTTCTGCGGCGACGGCGAGATGGACGAGGTCGAATCCCTGGGCGCCATCGGCCTGGCCGCGCGTGAAGGCCTGGACAACCTGATCTTCGTGATCAACTGCAACCTGCAGCGCCTGGACGGCCCGGTGCGTGGCAACGGCAAGATCGTGCAGGAGCTCGAAGGCGAGTTCCGCGGCGCCGGCTGGAACGTCATCAAGCTGTTGTGGGGTTCCGGCTGGGACGCGCTGCTGGCGCGCGACAAGGAAGGCGCCCTCAAGAAGCTGATGATGGACACGCTGGACGGTGACTACCAGGCCATGAAGGCCAACGATGGCGCCTACGTCCGCAAGCACTTCTTCGGCAAGGACCCGCGCACGCTGGAGATGGTCTCCAAGATGAGCGACGAGGAGATTTTCGATCTGCGCCGAGGTGGTCACGACTCCAAGAAGGTGTACGCGGCCTTCCACCGAGCCGTCAACCACAAGGGCCAGCCCACCGTGCTGCTGATCAAGACCGTCAAGGGTTTTGGCATGGGCAAGGCCGGCGAGGGCAAGAACACCGTCCACCAGACCAAGAAGCTGACCGACGAGGACATCCGTCACTTCCGCGATCGCTTCAACATCCCGGTGCCCGACAGCGAACTGGCCAAGGTGCCCTTCTACAAGCCGGCCGACGACACGCCGGAAATGAAGTACCTGCACGAGCGCCGCAAGGCCCTGGGCGGCTACCTGCCGCACCGCCGCGTCAAGGCCGACGAGAGTTTCACCGTGCCTTCGCTGGAGACTTTCAAGGCGGTGCTGGAGCCCACGGCCGAAGGCCGCGAGATCAGCACCACCCAGGCCTACGTGCGTTTCCTCACCCAGCTGCTGCGCGACCAGGCCCTGGGCCCGCGCGTGGTGCCCATCCTGGTCGATGAGGCCCGCACCTTCGGCATGGAGGGTCTGTTCCGCCAGGTCGGCATCTACAACCCTGCGGGTCAGCAGTACACCCCGGTCGACAAGGACCAGGTCATGTACTACAAGGAAGACAAGGCCGGCCAGATCCTGCAGGAAGGCATCAACGAGGCCGGCGGCATGAGCAGCTGGATCGCAGCCGCCACGTCGTACAGCACCAGCAACCGCATCATGGTGCCGTTCTACGTGTACTACTCGATGTTCGGTTTCCAGCGCATCGGCGACCTGGCCTGGGCGGCCGGCGACATGCAGGCGCGCGGCTTCCTGCTGGGCGGCACCTCCGGGCGCACCACGCTCAACGGCGAAGGCCTGCAGCACGAAGATGGCCACAGCCACATCATGGCCGGCACCATCCCCAACTGCGTGAGCTACGACCCGACCTTCGCGCACGAGGTGGGTGTCATCCTGCACCACGGCCTGAAGCGCATGGTCGAGAAACAGGACAACGTCTTCTACTACCTGACCCTGCTGAACGAGAACTACGCCATGCCCGGCCTGACCGCCGGCACCGAAGAGCAGATCATCAAGGGCATGTACCTGTGCAAGCCCGGCGCCCAGCAGAAGCTGCGCGTGCAGCTGCTGGGTTCGGGCACCATCCTGCGCGAAAGCATTGCCGCGCAGGAGCTGCTGGAACAGGACTGGGGCGTGTCGGCCGACGTCTGGAGCTGCCCGAGCTTCAACGAGCTGACCCGCGACGGCCAGGACGCCGAGCGCTGGAACCTGCTGCATCCGCTGGAGACGCCGCGTGTGCCCTTTGTGGCCCAGCAACTGGCCGCCCACGCCGGTCCGGTGGTTGCCTCCACCGACTACATGAAGAACTACGCCGAGCAGATCCGTCCCTTTGTTCCCAAAGGCCGGACCTACAAGGTGCTGGGCACCGACGGCTTTGGCCGCAGCGACTTCCGCAGCAAACTGCGCGAGCACTTCGAGGTCAACCGCCACTACATCGTGGTGGCGGCCCTCAAGGCCTTGAGCGAAGAAGGCGCCGTGCCCGTGGCCAAGGTGGCCGAAGCCATTGCCAAGTACGGCATCCATGCCGACAAGGTCAACCCGCTGTACGCATAAATCTCCGGAGACAAGAACATGGCACTGGTAGAAGTGAAGGTCCCGGACATCGGCGACTTCGACGAAGTGGCGGTCATTGAACTGCTGGTCAAGGTCGGTGACACGGTCAAGGCCGAACAGTCGCTGATCACGGTCGAGTCCGACAAGGCCTCGATGGAAATCCCGTCCAGCACCGCTGGCGTGGTGAAAGAGCTCAAGGTCGCCCTGGGCGACAAGGTCAAGCAAGGTTCCGTGGTGCTGATGCTGGAAGCCGAAGGCGCAGCTGCGGCCGCCCCGGCACCTGCGCCGGCCCCGGCCGCTGCGGCACCCGCACCGGCGCCCGCCGCCGCACCTGTGGCCGCGCCTGCCGCCGCCAGCGGCCCGGTCGAGGTGCGCGTGCCCGACATCGGCGACTTCAAGGACGTGGCCGTCATCGAGGTCTTCGTCAAGCCTGGCGACGCGATCAAGGTCGAGCAGTCGCTGATCACGGTCGAGTCCGACAAGGCCTCGATGGAGATTCCGTCGTCGCACGCCGGCGTGCTCAAGGAACTCAAGGTCAAGATCGGTGACACGGTCAACATCGGTGACCTGCTGGCCATCCTGGAGGGCAGCGTGGCCGCGGCTCCCGCGGCATCGGCACCGGCGCCCGCACCGGTTTCCGCACCTGCTGCGGCCCCGGCCGCTGCGGCGGCGGCAGCCCCCGTGGCCGCCAGCGTGGCGGCACCCGCCGCACCCGCGCACAACCCCACCACGGCCCCGGTTGGCCTGCCCCACGCGTCGCCCTCGGTGCGCAAGTTCGCTCGCGAACTCGGTGTGCCGCTGGACGAGATCAAGGGCAGTGGCGCCAAGGGCCGCATCACCGCCGACGACATCCAGAACTTCACCAAATCGGTGATGGCGGGTGCGGTGCAGACCAAGGCCCAGGCGGCCAAGGCGCCGGCATCCACCGGCGGCGGCTCCGAGCTGGGCCTGATCCCCTGGCCCAAGGTCGACTTCACCAAGTTCGGCCCCATCGAGCGCAAGGAGATGGGTCGCATCAAGAAGATCAGCGGCGCCAACCTGCTGCGCAACGCCATCATGATCCCGGCCGTCACCAACTTCGACGACGCCGACATCACCGACCTCGAAGCCTTCCGCGTCTCCACCAACAAGGAGAACGAGAAGAGCGGCGTCAAGGTGACCATGCTGGCCTTCCTGATCAAGGCCTGCGTGGCCGCGCTCAAGAAATTCCCCGAGTTCAACAGCAGCCTCGACGGTGATGCGCTGATCTACAAGCAGTACTTCCACATCGGCTTTGCGGCCGACACCCCCAACGGCCTGGTCGTGCCCGTCATCAAGGACGCCGACAAGAAAGGCGTGCTGCAGATCAGCGTGGAAATGGGTGAGCTGGCCAAGAAGGCCCGCGACGGCAAGCTGGGCCCGGCCGACATGTCGGGCGCCTGCTTCACCATCTCCAGCCTGGGCGGCATCGGTGGGCGTTACTTCACGCCCATCATCAACGCGCCTGAGGTGGCCATCCTGGGCGTGTGCAAGAGCACCATGGAGCCGGTGTGGGACGGCAAGGCCTTCCAGCCGCGCCTGATGCTGCCGCTGTCCCTGACCTGGGACCACCGCGTGATCGACGGCGCCGCTGCGGCCCGCTTCAACGCCTACCTCGGCCAGATCCTCGGCGACTTCCGCCGGGTGCTGCTGTAAAGGAACCCGAACATGGCACTCATGGACATTCAGGTTCCCGACATCGGTGACTTCGACGAAGTGGCGGTGATCGAGCTGCTGGTCAAAGCCGGCGACACCGTCAAGGCCGAGCAAAGCCTCATCACCGTCGAGTCCGACAAGGCCTCGATGGAGATTCCGTCCAGCCACGCCGGCGTGGTCAAGGAACTCAAGGTCAAGCTGGGCGACAAGGTCAAGCAGGGCTCGGTGGTGCTGACGCTGGAAGCCGAGGGCGGCGCTGCCGCTCCGACACCGGCGCCTGCCGCGTCCCCGGCGGCCGCTGCCCCTGCGCCGGCACCCGCGGCTGCACCCGTGGTCGCCCCCACCGCCGCCAGCTTCGGCGGCAGTGCCGACCTCGATTGCGACGTGCTGGTGCTGGGCGGTGGCCCCGGTGGCTACTCGGCCGCCTTCCGTGCCGCCGATCTGGGCCTCAAGGTCGTCATCGTCGAGCGCTACGCCACCCTGGGCGGCGTCTGCCTCAACGTGGGTTGCATTCCCTCCAAGGCGCTGCTGCACGTGGCCGCCGTCATGGACGAGGTCAGCCACATGGCCGACCTGGGGGTGGAGTTCGGCCGTCCGGTGGTCAACATCGACAAGCTGCGCGGCCACAAGGAAAAGGTGATCGGCAAGCTCACCGGCGGCCTGGCGGCCATGGCCAAGATGCGCAAGGTCACCACCGTGCGTGGTTACGGCAGCTTCGTCGGTCCCAACCACCTGGAAGTGGAAGAGACCAGCGGTGCGGCGCAGGAGAAGACCGGCAGCAAGAAGGTCGTGGCCTTCAAGAAGGCCATCATCGCCGCCGGCAGCCAGGCCGTGCGCCTGCCCTTCATGCCCGACGATCCGCGTGTGGTCGACTCCACCGGCGCGCTGGCGCTCAAGGACGTGCCCAAGCGCATGCTGATCCTGGGCGGCGGCATCATCGGCCTGGAGATGGGCACGGTCTACAGCACCCTGGGCGCACGCCTGGACGTGGTGGAGATGATGGACGGCCTGATGCAG